>CAZWFH010000030.1:0-12149 GCA_964632105.1 uncultured Atribacterota bacterium | reverse complement strand
TTGCTGTTTGCGTATGTAATTCAGATACAGCATTTGATTTTCTGGATAGTCTTAGTGCTGCCACCGTCATATTAAATGGTATCCCACCAATACGACTCATTTGTTCTACTGAAAAACCTAAATTCGCCCCCATATAAGTAAGTGCCTCTATATTGTGACTTTCATTTCCTGCTTTAATGGGAGTATGGGTGGTAAAAACTATTTCTTTGTGGGTTGATTCCCAAGCTTTATCAAATGATATACCTGCGTTCATTTTCTCATTCATCAGCTCTAATCCGGCTAAAACTGCATGACCTTCATTAAAATGATATATATCTACTGGAATCTTAAGGGCTCTTAAAGCTCTAACCCCACCGATTCCCAACACCATTTCTTGGGCTATTCTCTCTTCAGTGAATCCACCGTACAATCGTCCGGTAATCCAACGATCACTATTTTCTTCTATATCAGTATCTAATAAATATAAATCCGCATTTCCAAAACAGTCAACTTTCCAAACTTTGCAGTAGACATCATTTTGCCTAATCTTTACTTTTACTTTTATTCCGGTATCTTCTAAAAAATCATAATCATAATTTCGGAAACAGTCGTATAGATTACCTTCTTCATCTATTCGTTGTTCAACATATCCCTGCTTCCACTTTATCCCTATTCCAACTACTGGTACATTATTGTCTTTTGCACCCTTTAAATAATCGCCTGCTAAAATCCCCAACCCTCCTGAATATATTTTGAAGCTGTTGTCTAACCCGTACTCCATACAAAAATAGGCAACTTTGGGTAACTGTTTTTTCATTTACTGTTCCTCCCTTTACGTAATCGTTTGTATTTATGTATAAAGTTGACGCAGCCCACTAATGTAAATGGTTACATGATTTAATATATAACCGATATGTTTTTAAAAAATTATTAAGTTCTGGATTAAACATTTAATAAAAACTTACGGAAAGTATTCTAAAATCATGAGCGGCAACTTTTAGATTGGGTTCATTTTGATTTATTATAAGAGGATCTACTACGCCGGTAAAAATATCCTTTACTTTTAGCCTTTTTCCTGTTTCAATTTCAGGAAGGGAAATATTAATTTCTTCGTTCTTATCCGAATTATTAAGAGCTACAACTTTTTTTTCTTCATTTAATTGCCTTGAAAAACAATAAAGACCGCCCTGCTGATAAAGACATTTATAATTACCTCTTCTTAAAGCTAAACTTTCCCTCCGAAGTTTAATTATCTTTTTGTAAAAATTTAGTAAATCAATATCTTGTTGATTTTTATTCCAGATCATTGTCCTTCTACAATCTGGGTCTTCACCACCCATCAAACCCACTTCATCGCCATAATAAATTACCGGAGCGCCAATATAAGTCATTAAAAAAATTAAAGCAAGTTTCATTTTTTTAACATCCCCGCCACATAAAGTTAAAAACCGGAGCACATCGTGACTGTCTAAAAGATTGAACATAAAAGGATTTGTCCAATCTGAATAGGTTTGTCGAAAACTATAAAGTTGCTGATTAAATTCCTTAGCATCTATAACTTTTTTGATAAAAAAATCTATAAGTAAATCTCGTAATTTATAATTCATTACGGCATCGAGAGACTTGCTTTTAAACCAGGAGGTAGCTACTCCCATGACTTCTCCCACTATGTAAGCATCTTTCTTAACTTCTTTAGCTGTTTCCCTAATTTGCTTTACGAAACTCGGATCCATATATTCTACAGTATCTAATCTCCAGCCATCAATATCAGCCTCCTTAATCCAATATTTAACTACTTTCAACAGGTATTCCCGGACTTCAGGGATATCGGTATTAAATTCCGGCATCGAAGAAGTTCCCATCCAACATCGATAGTTAGGTTCTGGATACTTCACGATAGGATAACTTTTTATAATAAACCAATCTTTATACTTTGATTTTGCGCCCTTTTCTATTACATCCTGAAAAGCCCAAAAGGTGTTTCCACAGTGATTGAAGACTCCATCCAAGATTATTCGCATTTGACGCTGATGAAGCTCCTTCACCAATCTCTTTAAACTATCCTTATTCCCAAAGCTTGGATCTATCTCATAATAGTCAGTTGTATCATATTTATGGTTAGAAGGTGATTTAAAGATCGGATTCAGATAGAGGGCATTTACTCCTAACTCTTCCAGATAAGGCAACTTACAAATGATGCCCTCTAAGTCACCACCAAAGAAATTATCCCTGGTTGGTTTATCCCCCCATTTACACACCTTCTTTAAGCTATTACTTGAATTTCCATTATAAAATCTATCGGGAAAGATTTGATAAAATATGGTATCCTGAACCCAATCAGGAGATTTAAAGTTCATTTTATTCTTTCACCCCCCCTCGAGTAAGTCC
This sequence comes from uncultured Atribacterota bacterium, assembly GCA_964632105.1. Taxonomy (GTDB): domain Bacteria; phylum Atribacterota; class Phoenicimicrobiia; order Phoenicimicrobiales; family Phoenicimicrobiaceae; genus Sediminicultor. The sequence goes on along the minus strand of CAZWFH010000030.1, from coordinate 9,782 downwards.
TGAAACAAGCTGATTCTGCAACAGTAAGAAAATTACCATAATAGGAAATGCTCCGATAATTGAAGCAGCTGCAAATGCACCCCACCTGGTAGAGTACTGGCCAGTAATAAAAAGACGTAAACCAACTGCTAAAGTATAATTCTCTTTACTACTTAAAAGTATACTGGCTAGAATAAAATCAGAATAAGTTCCGATAAATTGAAGAATAAAAATAACTGCCAATATTGGCCTGGCAAGTGGCAGAATTATACGGATAAAAGATTGAAAATGAGTCGCACCATCAATCATAGCTGATTCTTCTAAAGAATAAGAAATGGTATCAAAATAACCCTTCATTAACCACACATTAAACCCCATTGCTCCCCCTAAATATACCATAATAAGACTAATATGGTGATTCAGACCTAACCAGGAAATATATTTACCAATATTTAACAATAATAAATATATAGCCACCATAGCCAACATCTGAGGAAACATTTGAACTAGAAGCAGGCTTAAAAGGCCAGTCCGTCTTCCTTTAAATCTAAATCTTGAAAAAGCATAGGCCCCTAAAGCAGCTAAAATTACCGTAAATATAGCAGTAATTCCAGAAACCTTTATACTATTTAAAATCCATAATCCAAATGGATGTTGTTTGTTGGTAAAGAATTCTATATAGTGACTCCATGTAAAATTTTTTGGAATTATGGTTTGTCCTAACAGGGTATTGCTGGAATTTATTGAAGCAGAAAATATCCAGATAAAGGGAAAAATTGCAAAAGCAATAAAAATCCAGACAAAAAGATTTCTTATAAATGCTCCGGCGAAGCTATGTTTCCTATACATTTTTACTGACCTCCTCTAATGATCTAGTATAGCGGAAACCAATAGCACTAATAACAGCAACGATAATAAAAATTATCAGAGATACTGCTGAGGCTAAACCCCATTGATTACCACGAACACCCTCAAAGGCAAGTCGATAAGTATAGGAAATTAGTATATCTGTTGCGCCAGCAGGGGTTCCCGCGCCAGGGATGGCAGGTCTACCTTGAGTAACTAAATAAATAACATTAAAATTGTTAAAGTTAAAAGCAAAAGAGCCAATAAGTAAGGGTGCTAGAGAAACCAAAAGTAAAGGAAAGGTTATATTTTTAAATTGCTGCCATCTACTTGCTCCATCAATAGAAGCAGCTTCACCTAATTCAGAAGGTATGCTTTGTAAGGCTCCGAGAGTAATAATCATCATATAAGGAAATCCAAGCCATAAATTAACAACAACCAACGCTACCTTAGCCCAAATTGGATCTTGTAGCCAGGGAATAATAACTTGAAAGAAATTATTTAAAATTCTATTAACAATTCCCACTTCAGTATTAAAGAAACCACGCCATATTAAACAAGAAATAAAGAAAGGAATGGAATAAGGTACAATCAACAAAGTTCTATATATTTTTCTAAGCCTCAAATAAGGATCATTCAATATTATAGCAAGGGTTAATCCTAAAGCAAAAGTAGTTATTACGCTCAAAAAAGCCCAGAGAAAAGTCCAACCAAAAACCCTTAAGAATGGACCTGAAATTTGCTGACTTCTAATTAACTTAGTAAAATTTTGGAAACCTATTTTCACCCTAAACCCAGGGGTCAATCTTTCTCCATCTTCAGAAACAAAATAACCCTCAATGTTATGATAGACTTTTCCATTTTCTAAATCCAATAATCTATCCAGAGAGGAATCAAATTGATATTTTTTATTACAAACTTTAAACTCCGTAAGATTGGTAAGTTTAATAATATATTCATCTTTTTTAAATCTTAAATTCTGAAGCTCATTTAGTCTTTGGATAGTCTGAATTTTGTCTAACTTTTTATAATTATCAAATTGATCTATAATGCCATCTTTATCTTGATCGATAAATCTTGGATCAGAAAGATCCACTTTTACTATTATTTTTTTATTTTCGCAAAGATAAGCTTCCTCTTCAGGAGAGAACAAAATTATCTTTATCTCACCAGAATCATTCTTAAATGCCTGAAAAGTATAGCTAACACTATCTTTGGGAAAATAAACTTGGTTCTCAAATTGTTCTATTGCCTGTTCTTTATTTAAAATATGCCCTGTTCCATAATTTGTAAACGAAACGTAAATAGTATAAAAAATAGGATAAATCACCATAATTACAAGAAATATTAAACCGGGAACCATGTATCGGAATGGATAAGCTTTTTCCGAAAGAAATATGTAATTTATAAACACCACGCCGAGGATAAGGATTCCTCCCATCCAGTAATGGCTATCAAAAATCAGGATGATGACTGACCAAATAGCCAAGGCATTTAATATTCCTAAAATTATAATCTTTAAACTAATTGGAAATAAGAACTTTTTCATAGTTATTTTTACCTAAGAATAACTGATGGATACCAGCCTCCTTATTAATAAGGAGGCTGGTATTTTTTTATTCTCCCATTATGGTTTTTTTTATCTGTTCGGCAGCATTTTTCATAGCTTGATCTGGTTCTAATTTTTCGTTTACAATAAGCTCAAGAGCATCTGACCATGCTCCCCAAACTGAAGCCATTTCTGGAATTTTAGGCATAGGTATTCCATCGGCAGCACTGATAGCAATTCCTTTTATATCCGGATTTGCAGATACTTCGTCCAATGCAGGTAAAAAGGCTGGAGGTCTTGTTGCTTTTTCATATAACTTAAGCATTATATCCTTAGTAGCAATAAATTCAGTTAAAAAAGTCCTAGCCAAAAGTTTATTTTCACTAAAAGTACTTATCATAAATCCATTAACACCCACAAAGGGCTTAGCTACTTGTCCATCAATAGTTGGGATTTTAGTTATACCATAATTTATACCTGCTTCTTTAATTCCTCCTAATGTCCACGGACCAGCTATCATCATTGCTAATTTGCCCTCATTAAAAAGCCCTGTTACAGTCTGATAATCAGCTCCTGGAACCTCAATACCTTCTTGTACTAACCTAAGCAGAAGATTTGCACCACGGATAGCTCCTTCATTTGCCAGACCTACGTCTAAGGGATTGGTAGTTCCATCCGGATTTTCACCGAATATGTAACCACCTGTAGCGCTTAATAAAGGAAAGGAATGATATGGGTCAGGCATTTGAATTAGAAAACCGTATTCCCCCTTTTCTCTATTAGTTAATCCTTTAGCAATAGTGATAAGCTCTTCAAAAGTCGCAGGGGGTTCAGGCACTAAATCTTTATTATAGAAAAGAGCTACAGCTTCGGTGGCATAAGGAAGTCCGTACAATTTCCCTCCATAAGTGAATGCCTCCAAGGAAACCGGGACAAATTTAGATCTTAACTCCGTAAATAGACTAATAGGTTCAAGAAGCCCATTCTCTATTAATTCGCCAATCCAGTCATGGGGTCCAATTATTAAATCTGCTCCCTCTCCAACCGGGGCAGTAGTAGTTAATTTGCTTCTAATATCAGCAAAGCCAACTTCTTGGACTTCTACTGGAACCCCATATAAAGCTGTAAAGTCCTTACCCGCTTCCGCTAAAACAGGTGTACGAGTTTCATCACACCAGATAAGAAGTTTCCCCGCTTCAGAGGCACTTACCATACTAACCAAACCTAATAACATTACTAACACTAACAAAACTGTCAAAAATTTTTTCATTTTATTTTTCTCCTTTAAATTTAAAAATATTTAATGAAACACCCAATTAATTATTCCTAAATCTTTTTTTACCACCTCCTTCTTTTTTTTAAAATCTCTACTTTTCTTGTATGTGTTTGATTTGCCTATATTTTATCTTCTATATATTATTTAAATGTGAATTAGCTATAAACGTTCAAAAATTCTCACCTGGAGTGAAGGTATGTATATAGTGCCTTGCGATGTTTCTCCTTCGGTTACAGATCGCCAATTTCCGCAAGGCAATTCAAATTTCACTGTTTCACTTCCATTATTAGCCACAATCAACACCTCACCGCTGCCCTGCTCGCCTCTAAAGAAGGAAAGCAAATTATCTGTTCCATAATAAACGCGAATTACACTACTGGTAAGGGCAGGTATTTCACGGCGCAATTGGGCCAGTTTTTTGTAGTGAGATATAAGACTTTCATCTGCAGTATCCCACTGAATCGGATAACGATGGGCATCATAGAATTCCTTTTCACCTAAAATTCCCCGCTCATCGCCTTGAAAGATTACTGGTGCCCCTGGCAGGGTATAAAGCAGAGTGGAAAGCAGCTTTAATTTTTCTACTGCTTCGGGATTAGGTAAATCGCCAAAATTACCTCCCCCCAAATCAGTAAGGATGCGCCCAGTATCATGAGAACTCACTAAGTTAAAGCCCATAACAGTAACATTTTCTCCATATGCAGCAAAATAACGGCTCAAATTTGCTAGGGTACCCTCTCCATCAATACTCCCTTTGGCAAAATTAAGCAAGATATCCCGCCCTAAAGCATAATTCATCAAAGAATCGAACTGATCACCTTTCACCCAGGATGAATCGAGTTGCCAGATCTCAGCAATAAGATAAGTATCTTCCTTTTCCATCTTGGCCAATTGGCGCATTTCATTGAAAAATTCTTTAGCTTTAACTAATTCATTAGGTACATCCACCCGCCAGCCATCTGCTCCAAAGTTTAACCAGTGGTTTGCTACTTTAAAAAGGTATTCCTTCACCTCTGGGTTACCGGTATTTAATTTTGGTAAACTCCCTACTCCCCACCAGGCCTCATAAGCAGTTGGGTCACCTGGAGTAAAGGGCCATTGATGAATAAAATACCAATCCCAATAGGGACTATCCTTTCCCTTCTTTACCACATCCTGAAAGGCCCAAAAACCCAAACCGGTATGATTGGGAACAAAATCCAGGATTATCCGCATACCCCTCTTGTGAGCTTCATCTAAGAGCTGCTGTAAATCTTCCTCGATACCAAATTTGGGACTCACTTTCAGATAGTCATGGGTATCATATCCGTGGGCACTACCAGAATCAAAAATAGGATTTAGATATAACACTGTTACTCCCAGGTCTTTTAAGTAATCAAGTTTCTCAATAATGCCAGCCAGGTCTCCGCCAAAATATTGATGACAGCAGTGTTGAGTAGAAATAGGGTCATCCCATTTAGCTAAAGAAGGACCTTCTTCTGCCCACAATTTATTCTGAACCCACTGTTCATTAAAGTGGAATTCGTCACTCTTCAGAGCAAGTGAATCATTTTCAGGATTTCCGTTATAAAAACGCTCAGGGAAAATTTGGTAGATTATACCTTGGCTTACCCATTTAAGTTGAGGAAAATGGTCAATACCATCAAAGAAGAAAGATTGGGAAGGATCTTCGGGTAGAGAAAATTCAGTGCCTTCAATAGTATATCCTACAAAATGGTACTTCAGGGAATCCGGAAATTCCAGTGACAGCCGAAATACTTCTCCGTATTCCCATTGTAATTGTCTTTCCATAGGCCATTTACCTTCATCGGTAACCAAAAACACTTTCGCAACCTTATGAGGTGAGGTTTTTAATCTTATCACTAAACGCTCATCAGCAATGCATAAATAAGCAGGGTCATCAGGATTATGCACGAGAACTACTCCTTCTGTGACCTCTTCTTTAATTCTACACATCGCATTCTGGCCACCAAATCCATCGTTAATATATCCTACAGCGTTCGGGTCTACCGGACCTCCGGCATGAGCAGTCGACATATCTTGAGGCCATTTTCCATTAATATAAAATTTATACTGATACTCTCCTGGTTCTAAATCTACAGTGATACTCCAGGTACCATCAGGTTGTTCTTCCATAGGCCATTCACCCCAGCTATTAAAAGAACCACGTAAACTTACTGAGGCTACTTCTTCGTTTTCAAGAGGGACATAGTTGAAAGTGAACTCCGCTGCTAAAACTAAGCCATTTATTAAAAAAATTATTGAAAGACATAATATACATCCTATTAGAAATTTCCCCATCTTTTTTGTTCCCCCTCACTTTTGGGATAATTATTATCCTTATTTAGATTTTTCCTCCTGAGGATTCTCTTATTATCAACTGGGTAGGCAACTCTACTTTCGGATGTTTTTTTTCCTTTCCTTCTATTAATTGAACCAGTAAACTAATAGCAGTAGTTCCCATTTTAAAAATAGGTTGCCTAACTGTAGTCAGAGATGGTTCTGTATATGAAGCTAACTGAATATCATCAAAACCAACAAGGGAGATGTCCTCTGGAATTTTTAAACCTTTTTCCTTTATAGCCTTCATAGCTCCAATGGCATCTAAATCATTGGCAGCAAAAACAGCAGTAGGTATCGATGAAGATTTTAATATCTTTCGCATAGCTTCATAACCGCTTTCTTGAGTGCTAATACTTTCCATAGTCAATTCTTTACCATATTCAAGATTATGATCTCTCAAAGCAGAAAGATATCCTTCAAATCTCTCTTGGTTAAAAACAAATTCAAAAGAACCTCCAATATAGGCAATTTTTTTATGATTAAGGTTTGCCAAATAAGAAACTGCCTGGTAGGCGCCTTTCCTATTTTCAGCATCAATATAATTTGCATCCTTATAATCTATTTTCCCAGTAAGAATATAAGGAAGCTTTCTTTTGCTTAATTGAATAATGCCTTTATCATTTCTTTTTACTCCTATAAGCAATAATCCATCGACACGTCTATCATAAAATAATTGAGAATAATTAAATTTATGTTCATTGGTAAATAGTAAAAGATCATATTTTTTGATTTTTGCTTGATGGGTAAATCCACGGAGAATTTCTGTGTAAAAAGGATTACCAAAAGTTCTATCATGGGGAGCGGGAATAATGATACCTATTGTTTCGGCTTTATTAGTAGTAAGTCTTCTCGCCATCGCACTAGGATAATAACCTAACTCTTTTACAACTTTCATTACTCTCTCTCGAGTTTTTTCTGTAACTTTGGGACTATCATTCAGGACTCTCGATACGGTTGCTTTGGAAACTTCTGCTAATTGGGCTACATGTTCGATGGTCTTTCTCATTTTTCCACCTCAATAATGTAGATAATGTAAGCGGTTACATTTGGTATTAAAATAATATACTTTTTTTAAAAAAATGTCAAATCTTTCCCCGTATCAGCCGAAGCAGGAAGGTAGTCGTACGCTGACTTATTACCATCGGTACATTCGAAGAAAAAATTAGTGAAATGATCAGCGCTAAAAAAACAGTTTTCCTATTTCCTCTTTTTACCCTTTTTAATTACAAAATCTTCTCCTGTCATCTTGCAGAAGTGATGTCAATAAAAAGAGCTGTCCCTGTTTTCTTTACTAACCCGGGTTTTCTTTAATTTAGCATGAAGTTCTCCCCTCATCAATTTCAGAATTCTCCTATCATTGGTGGAAAAATTACATAACCCTACTGGAAGTTCTCCACTACCCTAGTGGAATATTTCCACTACCCCTAGTGGAATTTCTCCACACTAACAGCAACAAATAAGAAAAGTAACAAATAGAACAACAACAACATTAGGGGGTAATTTTTACCCTGCTGCTGTTGCAGCTGATAATATTTTTTACAAATTGCTTTGCAAAGTGACTTCTTTTTTGGATCTATATAAGTAGATATACTGCCCCCAAAGAGGGGAAAAGAAATAAAGAGATTGTCCCGAGAAGAAGAATTAGAATGGATTAAAAATATAAGGAATAATATTTTAAAAGCCTGTCAAATGCCAAAAGGTTAACTCCAAAAGTGTCTGTTCTCTACACAGATTCAATTCCCATGCTATTTAAACATAGCATTAGCAACCATTTCAAGGGCAAAATGTACCGAAGGCCAAGGGCGAAGCCCGCAGCTTAAACAACTTGTTAGACGCTGTTCTCCAATCATTCATTTCAAAACGTATTCATTCTCTATTACGTTCTTCATATTCTCACAATCTGTGAATTTTAAAATATTCATTCCCATTTTTTGAGCAGCATTAAGATTTACTTTAGAGTCATCAATGAATAAAATGTGTTGAGGTTCTACATTCACTTTTTTTATGCAAATATTATATATTTTATAATCTGGCTTGGAGACTTTTTCTTCACAAGAAAGTATTTTTGTGTCAAAGTAGTGAATCCAATATAAGTTCTTTATTTCTTCAAGAGTGTCAAATGTCATATTTGATAATAAAGCCAATTTTATTTTGTCTTTAATAGATTTAATATATTCTATCGTTTCTTTATTAATATCCAACCAGCTCTTTATATCAAATTCAATCAATTTATCAATATCCTTTAATTCGATTTGTCCATCCATTAATTTAATTGTTTTGGTCCAGTATGTTTTTGCATCAATTAGAGCTGAATCATAATCTTTTCTTTCTTTGGTATAAAATGAAAAAAATTGCTGTGCCGGAATATTTAATATTTTACACATTTTATTGACGAGTTCCTTATTTTGCTTTTTACTTATTACTCCACCATAGTCATAAACTATGTACTTAATATTTTTCATTAAATCTCCAATTGTAAAATAGCGTCTAACCTTCCGCGCATATACGACGTTCGACGCACTTTTTACCTTCCCGCTTTAATTTTTTTAATCGCCCTGCTCACTGTAATATGTTCACGCAAATATATTCTGCTATCTATTTTGTCATATTGTAAGAGCTCACCTATATGACCTTTTTGTTAAATAGGTTAAATAGGGGACTAGTATTTTTATATTTACATAATTAATCACTCATTTTTCATTCACACTTTGCATCTAAAACTTCCTTCTTAATCCTTCCAAAACATTCCACATAGGAATCTTCCTCATGTACTCTTCATAATCAACTCCAAATTTCTTTATATTATTGGCTGTATCTTTCCTCGCGGATATCCAGAAACATAACGCTGATGGCACACACAAGATTATCGAAACTACTGACTGGAAGACCAAGATTAATGCAATAGACCAAATAAACATACCCAATGTCATCGGCTGACGAATTAGACCGTATATTCCGGTAGTCATTATGATAGTAGTTTCAGTCATCTCGCCGACAGGCTTACCTTTGTGTTGTAAAGTAGCAATGGCCCCAAAGACAAAAAAAGCCGCAGGCACATACAAAATCCAGCCAATAATTTCTAACCATTTAACATTAAAGTGTAACCACGAACCCTGTATGCCAATAGTCAATTCAAGTGCTAACAATGTTAAAAATGCTCCCAGTCCTATATGAGTATAAATTTCACTCGTGACATGACTCTTTATGGATTCGACCAACCATCTACCATTGATAATCCATATAATCGTGCAGATGCCAATACAAAGATATAGATTTAACATTTGCTTCCTCCATTTTTAATTTAGATAAGCAATTTCATATAACAAATACCTGGTGCCCGAACTTAAAACTTAAAATATAGATTACCTTTTCTTATTTATCCAATTGAAAAGTAAAATAGGTGTTCCTATTATTTCTTTGAACTTCCCATCAATCAACACCATACTTGAATGCAATATATTCAATAATGATACCGTATACGATTCCGGCTAGAAAACTAACAACATCAATAAAGCCGGTAGAAAGATAAAAAGCAAGAGAAACGACCAAACCAAAAAAGGCTCCTCGGCCAATTACTTTTGGCCATCCAGGGGTTCCAACAGCCAACCCAATCACCAAACCCATCATCAACCGATTGTACCATAAAGCTAATAAAAAGTAAGCATCCCTCTGAAAACCTGACCTTACCAAAGCCCCGATAATACAAAACACGCCCAAAATGGACGACTAAAGCTGATACAATGAACCCTATAAGATTCCTCTTTCTCATGGTTGAGCGCTGAGAAGTCC
>CAZWFH010000029.1:0-12200 GCA_964632105.1 uncultured Atribacterota bacterium | reverse complement strand
CTTTTCAAATACAAATATGGGATTTAGGTCTATTTCGTTAATTTCAGGATTTTCCGTAGTAAGTTTAGAAATTTTCATTAAAACTTCTTTTATAGCCTGAATATCTCGGGGACTTTCTCCCCTTACTCCTTTTAAAATTTCATATCCCTTTATCTCGGTAATCATCTCCCGGGCATCTCTTTCTTCTATGGGTAAAATGCGGAAAGAAACATCCTTTAACACCTCTACAAATATCCCCCCTAATCCAAACATTGCCACCGGGCCAAAATGAGGATCTTTCATCATTCCTATAATAATCTCTGTTCCTTGAGGAACCATAGGATATACTATTACTCCCTCAATTCTTGCTTCTTTATTATATTTTTTTGCCTTAAAGATAATTTCCTGATAAGCTGATTCTGCTTCCTTTTCATCTTTAATACCTACTTTTACTCCTCCAGCATCTGTTTTATGGATAATATCAGGAGAGACAATTTTCATCACTATAGGAAAATTTATTTCTTTGGCCAATCCAGTAATTTTATCTTCACTCTTTATTAATTTGAAATTAGGAACAGGGATTCCATATTCCTTCAATAATTCTTTTGCTTCTGTCTCCAATAAAGACCTTTTTTCTTTTTTAGCTTTCTGGATAATTCTATGCACCTCTTCTCCTCTTATTTGGTTATTTAGTTAGCTGGCTAGAATGTCCGTCAATAATAAATATATATTGTTTTTTATGTAGGGGTCGGATTTATCCGACCCGAGTTAATTTGGTAATTTTTTTAGCGGGTTCGATGAATCGAACCCCTACTTCTGGCTCCTGGATCCTGAATTTTGATTCCCTCTTTTATAACTATACGCTATCTGGGCGTATGCAATACGCCCCTACTTCTGTCTCCTGGCTCCTGAATTCTATTTTATTTACCTTTTACTCATTGCTATTTTCTTCATGTAATACACGATACTATGTACTATCTTAATATTACTCATTACTTATCACTCGTTACTGTATTATCTAACGACTATTTTTTAAAACTTCGTAAATATATCTTTTGAATTACTTTAGCACATCTTTCTCCGGTTTCATAATTGGGAATTCCGTATTTTTTTAATTCTCCAATCGCTTCTTTTACTAATCTGCCCGCCATAAAACTGGCAAATATAGGTTTTTTTATTTTCTCTTTTGCTTTTCCTAAAGCCCGGGCAATTACCGTAGAATCCATAGAGGCAGTAGGAACAAAAATAGCAATTATCGCATCATATTCGGGGGCTATGATCTTACATGTTAAAGCGAAGGTTTCTGCACTCCCATAAGCCAGAAGGTCAAAGGGATTTCCCAAAGAGACATGAGGAGGAAGAATTTCTTTTAATACATTCTTTAAACTTTCGGATGGTTCAGGGACTTCTAATCCTAATTCTTCTAATTTATCCGTAGTCAATACTGCAGGTCCCCCTGAATTGGTAATTACCCCGATCTTGCTCCCCTTGACTTCCTGGTAATAAATCAAGCCCCGGCATAAATCAAACATCTCCTCTACCCCTTCTACCCGTAAAATGCCGGCCTGTTTAAAAGCGGCATCATATATCTTGTCCTCCCCTGCCAGAGAACCGGTATGAGAGGAAGTTGCTCTCATCCCGGCTTTACTCTTCCCCGCCTTAATGGCAACAATCGGTTTTTTAAGAACAGTCTTTTTAGCTTGAGCTAAAAAACTTCTTCCTTCTTCTAATCCTTCAATGTAGAGAGCAATAACTTTAGTCTGAGGGTCATCTTCAAGATATTTAATTAAATCTACTTCGCTTACATCACATCTATTTCCGTAGCTTACAAATTTGGAAAAACCAAAACCCAACTCTTCTGCCATCATTAATACTGCTCCACCCAATGCTCCGCTCTGGGTGATAAAAGCAGTTCCACCCGGAAGGGCCCTGACTTCAATGCTGGCAAAGAGATTACAACCGGTATTCATAATGCCGGCGCAATTCGGACCTATAATTCTCATTTGATATTTTTTAGCTATTTTTTTTATCTCTTCTTCTTCTTTGATATTTCCTACTTCTGAAAAGCCAGCAGAAATTATAACTACCGACTTAACTCCCATACTTCCCAAATCCTCTAAAAGCGAAGGAATAAATTGCCCCGGGATAGCAATAACAGCTAAATCAATATCTAAATCAATAAATTCCGGATAAATTTTTCGACCAAATATTTCACCCCCGCTGCGGTTTATGGGGTAAATTTCTCCCTTAAATCCTCCGTCCACCATATTTTTTACTATTTCATATCCGGTCTTTCCTTCTTTCATTGAAGCAAAGATAGCTACTGAATGAGGGTTAAAAAAATTTTCCATACTTTTCATTTATCCATTCCTTTTACTGCTTTATAATCTTAATTAAAAAGTAGTGATATTTTTCTCTATCTCTCGAGGAATACTTTTCTTTAAAACTTCAACCATATCATCTTGGCTAAATAAAGAGATGAAGGAAGGGCAGCAAACAAAACAATAATCTTTGCAGTAAATGTGAAAGGATATTTTCCAGATTACCTGACCTTTATATGCAAAATTCGAGTGTTAGAGGACTCCGGAGCGTTTCTAATCACTATACTATCACTCATATTACTGTTCTTCTTATAACCTTGACTGCTGCCATGACAGGTAACAAAGATAAGATCTACTTTGTAAAATCTCTCCTTCCTAAAATTTAATTTTTATACAGTCTCAAAAATAGCTTAATAATACTATCTTAAGAAAAACGTTCTAAGATAGCGTTTTTATGTGCGGGAAAGCCTTCATAATCAGCAAGTTTTACCATCGCATTTTTTTGAAACTCCAAACCTTCTTTCGAAAAATACTCATAAGTTACTGCTTTGTAAAAATCTGCCGTTTTTAAACCACCTGTAACCATTGCTTTTCGGCCCGTTGGAAGAACATGGTTTGGACCTGAAGCATAACAACCAGTACTAATCGGAGTATAATGACCAAGATAAAAACCTCCAGCATTTTTGATTTTTTGCATATCGTGAATAGGATCTTTAGTCATTACTTCGAGATGTTCTACAGCATATTCATTTGCAAAATCTATTGATTCCTCTAGTGATTTCGTAATAATAATTGCACCATATTTTTTTAAAGATTCTATTACAAACTTTCTTCGATATTCACTTAATCTTTCTATATGCCTAGTTATTTTATTCTGAACTGTATATGCTAATTCTTCAATATGTGTAACTAAGACACCCGCTGAATCAAAACCGTGTTCAGCTTGAATACAAACATCTGCCGCAGCCCATTCTGGATTAGCACTTTCATCTGCAATAATAAGGCCTTCCCCTGGTCCAGCCGGAAGTGCTATTTCTACCTGACCTTGAAGTAATTTAAAAGCAGCTAACACCCATTTACTTCCTGGCCCTGTAATTTTATCAACCTTTTTAATGGTTTGGGTCCCATAAGCCATTGCAGCAATTGCTTGACTTCCTCCAATTCTAAAAACTGCATCTGCACCGCATACATCACATGCAACTAAAGTACCAGCTGGTACTGAACCATCTGGTGCAGATGGAGTAGATACTATTACTTCAGGAACACCGGCTATTTTTGCAGGTAATACAGACATCATTACTGCAGTAGGGAACCATCCTCTCCCTCCTGGTACATAACAACCTACTCGATCTAAAGGAATAATAGTCTGCCCAGCCACTAACCCAGGAGAAATTTCTATCCCCCACATTTTATTGGGCATTTGGGCAGAATGAAATTTTTTGACATTATTTGCCAAAAATTTAATTGCCTCGATAGTTTCTTTGTCAATTTTACTATAAGCTTCTTTTATTTCCACTGGAGTAACTTGTATCTTATCTTTATAAATAGTGACATTTTCAAACTTTTTTGTATATTCCACCAATGCTTCATCACCATGTTCTTTAACATTACTAATAATATTTTTTACATTTTCTAAAATAGAATCAGTTTCAACTTCGCTTCTTTTCATAATTCTATTATAATCTTCCTTAGACATTTCTTTTAATTTATATACTTTAATATACAATTTAATTCCTCCTTATATAATTTTATTAATTTTTTAAATATTATAAGATACAACTCAGCATCTTCCTGTAAAGTACTCTTTCTTCTATATTCTATTACCTACTTATTTTTTAGTCCCTTTACAAATTATTTCATTTAATAAATACTAACCTTATTTTACAAAATTATTCAGGCATCAATAATTAAATAAACTAACATGGTACAATTGACAGGCTACAGTAATTTTTCAATTTTTAACCAAATATTTATTGTGCTTTTTTCTACTCAATATCCCTAAACAACTTATTATTTAAGCTAAGATACTAATTTAATCTTAGAAATTAAATTTAATGTTAATTTTCAATGCATAATTGCTCCACCAGAAATATTTATTGATTGACCAGTCATGTAATCAGTTTCTGAAGAAACTAAGAATAGTACAACTTTCGCTACATCTTCAGGTTCTTCCAACCTTCCTAATGGAATTTTTTTAGCATAATATTTTCGAATTTCCTCGGGAGTAGTTCCTTTCAATTTTGCTTCAGGCACAATTAAAGATTCTTGCATAGGTGTGTTTACATAACCTGGACACACTGCATTAACATTTATTTTATGTGGTGCAAGTTCTAATGCTAAACTTCGAGTAAAACCAATTACACCATGTTTTGATGCACAATAATGTGCTGCTAATGCTTCACCCTCTTTTCCATTAAGAGATGCAATATTAACAATCTTTCCACCATTGTTTTGCTTTATTAATATTTTTGATACAGCTTTAGAGCATAAAAATACTCCTTTTAAATTCGTATCAACTATTCTATCCCATTCTTCTTCTTGTATATCTACAACCCGTTTTAAAGATATTGCCCCCGCAACATTTAATAATACGTCAATTTTTGAAAATTTAGCCAGTGTAGCACTAACCACCTTTTCTATTTCATTATATTTTCTGACGTCCATTTTAAAGAATAGAATATTCTTTCCATATTTCTTTTGCATCTCATTAGCTGTTCTTTTTAAGTCCCTTTCATTGTAATCAGTGAGTACTACTTTTATTCCTTTATTTGCAAACAATTGAGAGATTGCCTTTCCTATTCCTGATGCAGCTCCAGTTACAATAGCTACTTTACCTTGTAAATCCATTATATAACTCCTTTCATTATTATTTCTTAAACATAAATATTAAATACAATATTTTATTTTTTCCACTTTCGGTAACATAAATTTATTCAGAAGTTTTCAAATATTCTAATTTTCTTTTTGGAATAAATCATATTATCATTGTAGATATCTACATTGTTACTATTCCTTAAAAAATAATTTAATCAAGGCTCATCCGAATAAAATCGAATTTTTAAAATTTTTAAAAATATATATCTTTTTTTATATATCTTTATTTCATAACAAATTAAATCATAAATATAAAGCGAAAGGCATAAAAAATCTTATAAATATTTAATATTCAATCGTTATCAAGC
Source organism: uncultured Atribacterota bacterium (assembly GCA_964632105.1). Lineage (GTDB taxonomy): Bacteria > Atribacterota > Phoenicimicrobiia > Phoenicimicrobiales > Phoenicimicrobiaceae > Sediminicultor. The sequence goes on along the minus strand of CAZWFH010000029.1, from coordinate 6,718 downwards.
TTTGTTTTTATAATTCGGATGAACCTTAATTATTAATCTATTATCCCCCTATTTCGTCAATAAATTTTCCCATAACCTGGGATCATCTGGAGATACTTCCCATGGGATTAATGCGCCCATAATCTTCATGAACCCTCCTTCACAATATGGATTGGTTACCACTTTCGCAGGAGACCATACAGCACCCTCTTCAATTACAGTATCACCTATTTGAGGAATCTTCTTCCCACTGTTAAGGTCATATAAATATTGAACTGAGAGTTCTGCAACTTCCATTGCTGGAGGAGCAACTATTGCTGATATTTTGCCCTCTCTGATGAATTGTAAGCCTTCTGGTCCTGCCCATACACCGGTTATAGAAAACTTACTAGGATTATAATCTTGCTTCTCTATTGCCGAAATAACACCGGGTGACATTATATCTGGAGTATGAATATAAATAGCTACAACCTCGTCTCCAAAACGCATAAGTAAGTCTGTAGTTCTATTAAATGAATCTTCATTGTTCCATTTTCCTTCTCCTTGAACAACTTTAAGTTGTGGATAATTCGTAATAACTGAATTAAATCCTTCGGTAAAATCATGCGTCGCGTGATCAACAAGAGCACCTGTAATTTCTATAATAACTCCCTTAGGCACTTCACCACCATGTTTCTTTTTTAAATCCTTAATTAAAGCTTCTGTTGCTTGGTGCGCCGTTTCTTGATAATCAACCGCAATGAATAGCTCAATTTTACCACCAACCGGACATGTATCGATAGCCATAATTGGAATATTATTTTCATTCATGTTTTTAATCCCAGGTATAATTGCCTTTTGATCTACTGCTCCACCAAAAATAAAGCCATCTATACCCATAGTAATAAAATTATCCATCAAATCTAACTGTCTCATGCTATCATTCTGGGCATCTTTTACAATTAATTTAACCCCTAACTCGTTTGCTTTATTTTCTGCACCTAAAATCATAGCTCGAGAAAAAGGAGCAGAAGCCTCACGCATAATCATACCAAAAGTTAATTGTTCTTCCCCATATGCAAAGGTTGTAAACACAATACATAATAATAAAATTAAAAATATTTTTCTAAAATTTTTCATTTTTTCCCTCCTTAAAAAAATTGTTAATTCTAAGAATAATTTTCTATAAAATAAAAATCACCTCCTATATGATACATTCTTATTTTTATAATACTTGTGAACTTTAAAAATAAGAAAGTTTATGGTTAAACAATTTGTTGATTTTTTCTTCACCTCCTAAGTTCTTGTTATTACTAATTGTAGCTGATTTATTTAGTTGTTTTTAAAATTTTAAATTTGCTTTTCATTGAATGTCTTTTAAAATTATTTATTCTTTTAAAAATAAAGTATTCCTCTTAAAAGTACTTTATTAATATCCTTCTATATTAAGCAAAAATACGTTTTGTAAAAGCGTTAACTTATAATTTATTTGTTTAAAGTTATTTAAGATTTCATTATCTCGAATTTTTTCAACATTTCTGACCTAGTTTATGCAACATTTTTTTTAAATTATCAAAAAATTGAAGGGTGCCCTCCTCTAAAGTACCTTCTTTTGGTGTAAATTCTGGCTCTAGAGAGATAACTCCTTGATAATTATCTTTAATCAATTCCTTTAATAAATCTAGGGTGCTCATAATTCCTTGTCCTGCCGGAACACAATCAAACATATTCATTCTTTTGTTCATTGTAAAATCTTTTAAATGAATATGTATAATATTATTTTTTATATATTGATACTCCAAAGGGAAAGGGTTTTCGCCCATTGCATAAAATGAATTAGCTGGATCCCAAAGAATTTTTAAATTATTAGACCCAATTCTTTTGATAAGTTTATGTATTAGATATCCGGTACTCATATTGCAAAAAGGACAACATTCAATTGCTAAAGTTATATTCTCATTTTCTGCAATTTGAATAGGTTCTTGATATTTCTCAATTAATTTATCCCAAATTTCATCATTAAGTATCACTTCTGTCTTAAAGCTAAAAACCCTTAAAATGTTAACATTTAAGATATTCGCTATTTCTATGGTTCGTTTTAACCTTTCTAAATGCTCCGTATAACTTCCCCATCCAGTTAATAAATCATATGTACGATCATCTTTTTTTATCCACAGTGGTAAACCTAAAAAGTTCCACCCAGCTAGACAAGACACTTTAAGTTCGTATTTATCAATCAAACCTTTTAGTTTAGAGATTTCTTTAGTCGATAAATCTCCTATTTCTTTTCCCCATAAATTGGTTAATTCAATATATTTTAAATCCATTTTTTTTATAACACCTAAAGCATACTCTAAATCCTCGCTTATTTCATTTGTAATAATACCAATCTTTAATGAATTTTTTCTCATAATATCCTCCTAAATTGAGTTTATTTATACCTTATATATCTTATTAACTAGAAGGGCAAAATACCTCGGGTATTTACTAACTTCTAAAAACTTTATTATTTTATGCTTATATCCTTTAGTTTCTCCCTTTGAAGTATTTCCCTTTGAAGTATTTCCCTTCTAAATTTTGTTTTATACTGATCTATAACTATAGCGATAAAAATTAGAAATCCTTTAGTTGCATAGACTAGAAATACACTAAGTCCTACGAGAGTTAATACATTATCAACAACACCAAGAAATAATGTCCCACCCAGTATGCCCATTATTGTTCCTTTACCTCCTGATAAGCTAACTCCTCCTAAAACAGCACCAGCAAATGTTAATAAAACCCAATTTGTACCCATTGCATTTGTTACAGCATTCTGCCTTCCGGCAACTAAAAGTCCCGACATAGCAGCTAATGTACCACTCAAAATAAAAGCAGATACAATAATTCTTTCTGTATCAACTCCTGCAATAAAACTTGCCTCTCTATTTCCACCTGTAGCGATAAAAATACGTCCATATCGTGTTCTTTTAAATATAAATCTAAATAAAAAAAATATAATAAACATAACAAATATAGCAGTTGGTATATTCATAACAAGCTTTGAGCCACCTAAAAATACAAAAATTTCAGGAAGATTTGAAATTGAAAATGGTATTAAAAATAACACAAGCCCTCTTAAAATAATTAGCATCGATAAAGTCTGTAAAAATGGATTAATTTTTATCTTTGCAATACAAACTCCATTAAATAAACCGATACCTGCTCCCACTAAAAGTGTAGCAATTATTGAAAAAATTGGATGTATTTCCGGAAACCATTTCGTTGCTATTAATATTCCTATACCTGGTGCAAAAGCAAGTGTTGATTCAATGGATAAATCAAAATGCCCACTCATCAGAGCTAAACTTTCTGCTAAAACAAGTATGCCTAAAAAAGAAGAATGATAAAGTATATTCATAATATTTTTATAATTAAAAAAATATGGTACAAATATACTACAAATTAGAATAAAAACTCCTAAGATAAGCCAGATCATATTATCCAAACAAAATATTTTTATTTTTAAATTTCTATCCATTTGATTACTCCTTGCATTAATGTTTACTGCCTTGCATAGAAAAATATATATCTTTCTCATTATATTCTTCTGGAATAAAAGTATTAATAATTTTTCCATTGAAAAGTACTAATATTCGATCACAAATCAACATAAGATCTTCTATTTCTGGAGAAGTAATTAATATCCCTCCTAATTTACTTAAATCTTCTTTAACTATTCTTAGAATGCTCTTTTTAGCACCAATATCTAGACCTTTTGTTGGTTCATCTAATAAGTAAATTATTGGTTTGGAAGCCAATATTCTTCCTAGCACAACTTTTTGCTTATTTCCTCCACTTAAATCATTTGTTTCTTGTTCCGGAGACGCAACAACAATGTCCATTTTTTTTATTAATTGTTCTGTTAATCGTTCTTCTTTTTTTAAATTGATCAATTTAGCTTTTTTATTACGCGCTAATAAAGATAAATTTAAATTTTTTCTTACACTTAAAATAGATATTAACCCTTCTTTATCCCTATTTTCCGGTAAATATATTATCCCTTTATTAAGTGCATGTGAAGGATTTTTTATATGGATTTTTTTATTCCCAATTTTTAATTCTCCACTATGTGGCTGATAAACTCCGCAAATCGTTTTTAATATTTCTGTCCGCCCGCTTCCCATAAGTCCTGCTACCCCAATAATCTCTCCTTTGTAAAGTTCAAAACTAATATTTTTAAAATAGCCATTTAGCCTTAAATTATTTACTGTTAGTATCTTTTGTTTAAAATTTTTTTTATTTTTACTATTAGTAAATTTATTTAAATATTTTTTTTTATTCTTCTCATTCCCAACAATAAGAGAAGAAATCGATTCTTTATCTAAGGATAAAACATTTTTAGTCGAAACTTTTTCCCCGTCTCTAAAAATTGTAACTTGATCACAGATTTCTAATATTTCATCTGCTCTATGAGAAATATAAATAATAGATTTCCCTTCAGATTTATGCTTTCTAATAATTTTAAATAAATATATTTGATCTTTTTTTGAAAAAGAAGTTGAAACTTCGTCCAATATTACAATTTGGCTATCTTCCAAAAAAAAAGCTTTAATCATTAAAACAATTTGCTGTTGACTAATAGGAAGGTCACTCATTCGCGATTCAAGGCTTATGTTGAAATTTAGGGTGTCTTTTAATTTTTTTGCTTCATAATTTATTTTATTCCAATTAATCAATCCATTTCTTGATGCCATGAAATTAGGATAAAATAAATTTTCTACTATAGAATAATCTGGTATTACCTGGGGAGTTTGGGTAACAATTGATATCCCTTCTTTCTTAGCCATATTAGTTGACAAACTTTTATATTTCCTTTTTTTAACATATATATTACCTTCAGTCGGAGCAATAATACCTGAAATTATATTTACTAAAGTACTCTTGCCGGCACCATTTTTACCAATAATTCCATGTATTTCTCCTTTTTTAATAGCAAGATTTACTCTATATAAAGCTACAGTTCCTGGGTATATTTTTGTTATGTTTTCTAACCTTAAGATAGTATTATTTTTCAGAAAATCATTTTTACCAGCTTCGAATTCTCTTCTTAAGTCATTCATAAATTTATCCTCACTTTTGTATAAGTACTGTTAAAAATAATTTACTAATTTTCTCTTAACCTCTTTTTTCTCAAATATTTTATAAAAATTGGTTTACCTTGCTCTACTTTTTGTCCTTTGGTAAATCTACTTAAAAGGAAACAGATTAAATTGTTCAAAATCTTGTAAATATATAAGATAACCACAATTATAGAATTTTATCTCAAATAATTTTCATATTATTATTCCTTTTTACTATTTTATAACCTCCATTAAAAGCAGCAATATTTTTATCTAATTCACGGGGAATATGTTTCCTTAACATATTCATCATAGATTCTTTATCAAATAAAGAAATAAAAGAGAGAGCGCCCAGTAAGACAATATTTTCTGCAATAGGAAGCCCTGCCTCTGAAGCTATTTTACCAGCTTCTATCCAGATTATTTTTGCTTTTACTTCTTTAATTAATCTGATTATCTCCTCTTCCTGAGGGTACTTTCCGGGATAGGCCATCATATCAATAGGATATATCTTTTTTCTATTTAAAATAATTGTTCCTCCCGGTTTAATAAATTCCAAACTTTTCAATCCTTCGGATAATTCCATTACCACTACTATATCAGAAGAGAGAGGAGGAATCCTCGATCCAAATATATTACCTATTCTAATCTCACAATGAACCGGACCACCTCTTTGAGCCATACCTACTTCTTTAAAAAATTTAACTTTCTCGCCTTTTTTTAATCCATAATCAGCAATAATTTGCCCTAATCTTATTACTCCCTGTCCACCTACTCCGATTAAATAAAAATTACTTTCCATCTTTTATCACCTCTATCGCCCCTGTCGGACAAGTAAATTCACATAATCCGCAGCCAAAACAGGCTGAAGTAATTTCCATATAGGCTTTACTGTTGGCATCTTTAGGATGAAATACCATTGCCGGACAGGCCAAAGAACTCAAGCATATCCTGCAGCCGGTACATTTATCTATATTTACTTTTCGTTTAGCTAATTTCACCTTTTTTCTTTTAGCTTGAAGAGCACACTCACGGCGGGAAACTATTACCGAAACACCCGTATATTCTATCGCCTTCATTATACTCTCTGTTGCTTTTTTGCTCTGATAAGGATCAATTATCTGAATATCCTCTATACCGCAACCTTGACAAATCTCGACAATATCTACTCTCCTGGTATTAGTAACTCCATTTAAATTAACCGTCCCAGGGTTCTCTTCAAAACCGGTCATGGCAGTCCATCCATTATCTAAAATAATTATCGTTAAGGGGACCTTCTGGTAAACTGCATTAATAAGAGGAGGAATACCGGCATGGAAAAAAGTAGAATCTCCTATGGTAGCTATCACCGGTTTTTTAATTCCCGCCCATTTAAATCCCTGGGCCAACCCTATGCTCGCTCCCATAGCCACTTCAGTCCAGCAACTCTCAAAAGGTTTGCTCATACCTAAAATGGTACATCCTATATCCCCGGTAATGATAATTTCCTCTTTTTTATATTTTAAATTCTTAATCGCCTTATTTAGAGCAAAATAAGTCCCCCGGTGAGGGCAGCCTATACAGAAAGAAGTGGGACGTTTGACTTCTAATTCTTTAGCTCTCTCTAAAATTTTAGGATCCTGCCCGGATTCAAGTTTTGTTTTTAAAAGAACTTCCAG
>CAZWFH010000028.1:0-12202 GCA_964632105.1 uncultured Atribacterota bacterium | reverse complement strand
AGTTAGTCCGAGAATCTCTGAAGATTATAGGATAATTATTAATTTTTATTTATTGAAAGTTTTTAATAATTGTAATTATTTATTTTAAAAATGTTTCATTTTAATATGTAGCAATGGAGTAATAGATGGAATTTAAAGAAAAAGCTATTGATTTAGGATTAAGGAAAGAAGAACCGGATTTAGATATAAACTTAAGGCCCAAATTTTTTAAAGAATTTATTGGGCAGGAAAATATTAGAAAAAATTTTAATATATATATAAGTGCTGCCCGAAAAAGGGGAGAACCTATTGATCACATTCTTTTATACGGTCCCCCCGGTTTAGGCAAAACTACCTTAGCTTATATAATATCTAATGAGATGGGAGTCAATATTAAGATGACTTCCGGCCCAGTTATTGAAAGAGCAGGAGACTTAGCAGCTATAATTACTAATTTGCAGGAAAATGATGTTTTATTTATTGATGAAATTCATCGACTAAATCGAGCAGTAGAAGAAATACTATATCCAGCTATGGAAGATTATGAATTAGATATTCTGATCGGCAAAGGTCCAAGTGCTCGTTCTATACGTATAAGTTTGCCAAAATTTACTCTTATTGGGGCCACAACTCGTACAGGGCTAATTACTTCACCCCTAAGAAGCCGCTTCGGAGTTATAACTCGAATTGGTTATTATCAGGAAAATGAACTTGAACAGATAGTAATAAGGTCGTCCAAAATATTAAAAGTTAAAGTAACCGAAGAAGCAGCAAAAAAGATTTCTCTAAGGTCAAGAGGCACCCCTCGTATTGCCAATAGACTTTTAAGAAGACTTCGTGATTATGCTCAAATAAAAGGTGAAGGAATTATTAATAAAGAAATCGCTGATTATGGTTTAAAAATGATGGAGATTGATGATTTCGGTTTGTGCGGCATAGACAAGAAGTTATTACTTACTATAATAGAAAAATTTTCTGGCGGTCCAGTTGGTCTGCAAACATTAGCTGCCTCCATTAGTGAAGATACGGACACCATTTGCGATGTTTATGAACCATATCTTTTGCAAAAAGGTTTTCTTCATCGGACTCCCAAGGGAAGAGTAGCAACAGATTTGACTTATAAATATTTTGGTAAAAAAAGAGACACTCAGGGGAAATTGTTATAGAAAATAATAGCGTAAAGTGTAAAGCGCAAAACGCAAAACTAAAACTCAAAACTTAAAATTAAAAAAAATAATTTTGAATTTTGAATTATGGTTTTTCGCTTTTCGTTTTGAGTTTTTAGTTTTATGAAAAATAATAGTAAGTTTTATTAAGAAGGAGAGCATACTTCATACGAACGAAGAATTGAAAAGAGGAGATAGGTTGATTGATAAAGTTAAATATAGGAAAAGTTAATAAATTTTTTTTATTTTTGGGAATATGTATTTTTTCACTGCTTATATTTTCTAGTAGTGTCTTAGCAGCAGAAAAACAGCCAATACTTCGAGTGGGTATATTCTTAAATCAAACCGAGATCACTATAAGTGGAGATGGCGCTTTTAAAATTTACAATTTAAAATCAAATGGCCTTGTAAGTGAAGAACACAACAAAATAGTTAAATTATTACCACATGATAAAGGAATAGAGATTTTAGAAAAAGGTGTTTATTCTGGCCCTATAAAAATAATTCCGGTAGGAAACACTAAAATTGTGGTTGTGTTTAATGGACAAAAGTATCGCTATCGAGGGGATATAGAGATAGATATTGATAAAGAGCATAGAAAATTAAATGTCATCAATATTATCGGTATCGAGGAATATCTTTATGGAGTTTTAAAGAAAGAAATTTCCCCTCGTTGGCCAAAAGAAGCCTTGAAAGCTCAAGCAGTTGCATCAAGAACTTTTGCCATCTTTAATATGAATAAATATATTGATAAAGGTTATAATATTTGTGCTTCTACCAACAGTCAAGCTTACGGGGGAGTGAATCACGAAGACCCCTTAACTAACGAAGCTGTTGATGAAACTCGAGGAGTGATTATTGCTTATAAAGGCAAACTCATCAATGCAGTTTATCATTCCGATAGTGGAGGATATACTGAGGATAGTGAGAATGTTTGGGGGAGCTTTTTGCCTTATTTAAGAAGTGTAGAATCAAAATTTGAAGAAAAAGTTTCTCCTCCGCATCACACCTGGTCTTACTCTATAAACGAAAAAGATTTGACAGAAAAACTACAAAAACAAGGTTATGAGATAAATTCAGTTGTTTCTATAGAACCAGTTAAAAAAAGTGAAACCGGCAGGACAAGCGAGTTAGTTTTTACTGCTGACAATGTTAAAGTTATTAATATGAAAACTAATGATTTTAGAATCTTAATAGGGGTAGATTTAATCAGGAGCACCTTTTTTAATATTGAAGTAATCGGGAAAGAATCGAATATTACGGAAGATACAGAAGATAAAAAGGAAATTGAAGACAAAGAAGAGCAAAAAGAGTCAATAAAGGAAATTTTAGAACAAAAGAAAGATTGGACTATTAAAGAATTACTTGAATTAATGAAGAAAAATAAAGAAGAAAGGGAAAAGGAAAAAGAAGAGGAAGTACTTAAAGTAGAACTTGTGAAATCAAATATTCCTTTAACCTTTTTATTTTCTGGTTCAGGGAATGGGCATGGGGTTGGAATGTCCCAATGGGGTGCATATGGCATGGCACTTCAAGGATACAGATATCAAGATATTTTAAAATATTATTACCAGGGAATAAATATTATAAAAAAATACTAAAAATAAACAAATGAGTGTAAAATGAAATTAGAAGAATTTGATTATTACCTTCCTTCGGGTTTTATTGCCCAAAAACCGATTAAGCCAAGAGATCATAGCCGTTTGATGGTTCTAAATCGATCCAAGAGTGAAATTCAACACAAATTATTTAAAGATATTAAGGGTTTCCTTACAAAAGGAGATCTTTTAGTTTTAAATAATACTAAAGTTTTGCCAGCAAGGTTATATGGCTTTAAAGAGAAAACTAAAGGAAAGGTAGAAGTTTTACTTCTTAAATCTATAGAGGACAAATACTGGGAAGTATTAGTAAGGCCGGGAAAGATTGTTCATACAGGTACTAAAATAATTTTTGAGCCTGAATTAGAGGGGATAGTAAAGGGTAAAAATGAAGAAAAGGGTAGTTATCTTATCCATTTTAATTGTAAAGGTGATTTTAAAGAAATATTAAATAAAATAGGACAAATGCCTACCCCGCCTTATATTAAAGAAGAATTAAAGACAGGAAATGACTATCAAACGGTTTATGCTGTTCACGATGGCTCAATTGCTGCTCCTACTGCCGGACTTCATTTTACCAAATCTTTACTAAAAGAACTTGCTCAAAAAGGAATTGAAATAGTTTATTTGACTTTACATGTAGGGCGAGGAACTTTTGAACCTATAAGAGTTTCAAAAGTAGAAGAACATAAAATGGATTCAGAGTTTTATTCTATTTCTTCTGAGGTTGTTAAAAAAATTAATCAAGCTCGTGCTGAAAAAAAGCGCGTTATTTCGGTAGGAACTACCACAACTCGCAGCTTGGAATCAGCTTTTAGTCTTGATCAAGGAAGAATTCTAAGCGGCAGTAATTGGAGCGATATATTTATCTATCCCGGATATAAATTTAAGGTAGTAGATGTGTTAATTACTAATTTTCATCTCCCCCAATCGACCCCTTTAATGCTTGCTTCTGCTTTTGCCGGAAAGGATTTTCTCTTTAGAGCTTATCAAGAAGCAATAAGAGAAGGGTATAGATTTTACAGCTTTGGAGATGCGATGATTATTATTTAGTTAGCGTATAGCGTACAGCGTTTAGCGTATAGTAAATATAGCGAAAAACGAAAAGCATAAAACGCAAAGCCATAACTTAAAATTCAAAATTAAAGACAAAATCAACTTGGAGATCGAAAAATTGGAGATCGAAAAACTAAGCACGTAATAAGTAATGTGTAACAAGAGATAAGTAAATAAATAGAATTCAGAAGCTAGATGTAGGAACAAACCTTGGTGTAGCCAAGCAGATAAACATTTCGTTTATTAACTATATACTAAAGAGGTTTTGAGTTTTGAATTATGGTTTTTCGCTTTTAGCTTTAAATTTTTAATTTATCAAAAACTGGTATGTGTACTAAAATAATAAATAAATTATCAATTGATTAAAATGTAAATTAAGAGGTTATACATATTTGACAATTAAATTCGAAGTGATAAAAGAGTCTAAAAAAACTAAGGCAAGATTGGGAAAATTATATACTCCTCATGGAATAATTGACACCCCGGTATTTATGCCAGTGGGTACTCAGGCTACAGTAAAAGCAATGACCCCTCGAGAATTAGAAGGTTTAAGCGTTCAGATTATTTTAAGTAATTCTTATCACTTATATTTAAGACCTGGGCATAATTTGATTGCTCAAGCAGGCGGGCTGCATAAGTTTATGGGTTGGAAAGGAGCTATATTAACCGACAGTGGAGGTTTCCAGATTTTCAGTTTAGGAAAACTAAATAAGATAAGTGATGAAGGAGTATCTTTTAACTCTCATATTGACGGTTCAAAACATTTTATAAGTCCTGAAAAGGCGATGGAAATTCAAATGGCCTTAGGTTCTGATATTGTTATGGCTTTTGATGAATGTGCTCCTTATCCTTCTGGCAAATATCAGGTAGAAACTGCTGCCCAAAGAACCATTCAATGGGCCAGGAGGTGCAAAGAAGCACACCATAGTTCCAGCCAGAGTTTATTTGGAATTGTTCAGGGAGGCACATTTAAAGACTTAAGAATTGAAAATGCTAATAAATTGGTAGAATTAGACTTTCCGGGTTATGCAATAGGGGGATTAAGTGTAGGTGAACCAAAATCTTTAATGTATGAAGTTTTGGATTATACAGTTCCTTGTTTACCAATCAATAAACCCCGATATTTAATGGGAGTGGGAGCTCCTCAGAGCATATTAGAAGGGGTTGTAAGAGGGATTGATATGTTCGATTGTGTTCTGCCTACCAGAAATGCCAGAAATGGTTCGTTATTTACTTCATCTGGTAAGTTGTCTATAACTAACGCTAAATATAAGGATGACTTTACACCTTTAGATAATAAATGTAAGTGTTATACTTGCCAGAATTTTACCAAGGCATATCTGCGTCATCTATATATGTCCAAAGAAATGCTCGCTTCAATTTTAGGGACCATCCACAATCTTTATTTTATGTCTTCTTTAATGAAAAATATAAGATTAGCTTTATCAGAAGATAGATTATTAGAATATAAAGAAGAATTTCTTGCAAATTATTTAGATTAATTGATTAAAAATTACTTGCTAAATAAAATAAAATTATGTATAATTTAGGAGTATTTTTTAAAATTAAAAAAGAAAGGTGTGATTATAAAAATGGAAGCTCTTCAACAATTTTTACCTTTAATTGTTATATTTGGTATATTTTATTTTATTCTTATTCGCCCACAGCAACAAAAACAAAAAAAACATAAATTAATGCTGGATAGTGTGCAAAAGGGGGACAAAGTGATTACCATTGGGGGTATGTACGGAATAATTAGAGATATCAAAGGCGATACTTTAACCTTGGAGATTGCCAAAGATGTAGTTGTAAACACTACACGCAATGCTATCGGGGTTAAAAGAGAAAAATAATACCGCAAAGTATTTTTTAAAAAGGAAAGAAAATATATAGAGATAAAGATAACGATAATAATTTAAAGGCAGGTATTTATTTTATACCTGCCTTTAAATTTTGTATATTTATTGCTTTTGTTTCCCTATCTCGTTTTTTTATAGTTTTTTTCTTCACGCAATACTCGATACGAATATTAAGCATTCTCGTTGACAAAGAAAATAATATAATATTATAATGATAAGGTTGAAAAACAATATAGTAATATGTAATAAACAAGATAGTAAGGTAAGAAAAATTAGAAAGAGAGGATTTTTATATGAATTGGACTAAAACCTTAAGGGTAGCCAGCGTCTTTGTAGTAATTTTTATTGCAATTATATTATCGTTTCCTCTAAATGAAAAGATAAATTTGGGACTAGATTTACAAGGAGGTTCCCATGTTATCTTGGAGTGTGTAGATACTCCTAATGCAGCAGTAGACAATGATGCGGTAAACAGAGTATTAGAAATAATAAGAAACCGTATTGACCAATTAGGAGTTTCAGAACCGGTAATTCAGAGACAAGGTACAAATCGTATCTTAGTTCAGTTACCCGGCGTGGAAGATCCGGAAGCAGCTGTAGAATTAATTGGTAAAACTGCTCTCCTGGAATTTAAAAGCGAGGAAGGAGAAACCCAGCTAACCGGAGCCCACTTAATAAATGCTAAATCATCCTTTGACCAATTTAGTCGATCTATTGTTTTAATTGAATTTGACAAAATTGGAGCTAAAGAATTTGGAGAGGCTACCAAAAAGAGTGTGGGAAAAGTTTTAGCTATTACTTTGGATGGGAAAGAAATATCTGCTCCTGTAGTCCAGGAACCAATTCTCGACGGAAAAGCTCAGATTACCGGAAAATTTACTGTAGAGAGTGCAAATCATTTAGCTTTACTTTTGCGGTCTGGTGCTCTCCCGGTAAAAGTTGAAATTTTAGAAAATAGGTCAATTGGACCAACCTTAGGAAGAGACTCCATCTCCAAGGGGATAAAAGCCGGGATAGTAGGATTGATATTGATCTTACTCTTTATGTTAATTTACTATAAGGGGTTTGGATTAATAGCAGATTTTGCTTTGGTTGTATGTATGGTACTAATTGTGGGAGCTTTAGCTGGTTTAAAGGCGACTTTAACTTTACCCGGAATAGCTGGAATGATTCTTACTATTGGTATGGCAGTAGATGCTAATATTCTGATCTTTGAGAGAATAAAAGAAGAATTGAGATTAGAAAAGACTTTTAGGGCTTCTATTGAGGCTGGCTTTAATAAAGCATTCCGTACCATATTTGACGCTAATGTTACTACTTTAATTGCAGCTCTTGCCTTATTTTATTTTGGCTCGGGACCAATTAAAGGATTTGCGGTAACTTTGAGTGTGGGTATTTTAGCCAGTATGTTTACCGCAATTGTAGTAACCAAGATTGTTTTAGAAGTAGTAGCTACTAAGTTTAGTTCCAAAGCTTTATTATAGACCTAGTTAAGGAGGATATATTTAATGGATTTAATTGGAAAAAAGAAGTTCGATTTTATTAAAAATAGAAGAATAGTATATATTATCTCTGCGGTTATTATCCTGGTCGGTTTAATTTCAATTGTTTTTCAAGGATTTAATCTTGGAATTGATTTTGCCGGGGGGACTTTAATTCAAATAAGGTTTGATAAATCAATTTCCACTACCGAAGTCCGAAATGTTTTAAGTGAATTTAATTTAAGCCAAAGTACTATTCAAAATTTATCAGAGAATGAATTTGTGATAAGGACAGAAAAGATTGATTCAGAGCAAAGAAAGGGGATATTGTCAGCCTTTAGAGAGAATTTAACTGATTTAGAGATATTGCGTGTAGAGACAGTAGGACCGGTTATTGGAGAAAATTTAAAAAAGTTAGCTATTTATGCCTTGCTTTTTGCTTTTATAGGAATCATTCTATATATTACTATGAGGTTTGAATTTAAGTTTTCTATTATTTCAATATTAGCACTTTCCCATGATTGTTTAATTGTTTTGGGTATTTTTTCTTTATTGCAGAAGGAAATAACTATTTCGATAATAGCAGCAGTTCTTACTATTGTAGGGTATTCTCTAAATAATACAATCGTAATTTTAGACAGACTTAGAGAAAATATTAAGTTTAAAACCAGAGAACCCTTTGATAATTTAATAAATATGAGCATTAATCAGTCTCTGTCCAGAACAATAAACACAGCTTTAACTACTATTATTCCCATTTTAACCTTATATTTTTTCGGGGGGAATATACTTTCTGATTTTGCTTTAGCCTTATTTATAGGTATGATTGCCGGGACTTATTCTTCAATTTTTATCGCCAGTCCCTTATTATTAGAGTGGAATAAAATATTTAAAATACATCAAAAAGGTATTAGAATTACCGGAAAAAAGGGCAAAAAGTAAATTCAAAATGTATTAGTATTGCGTATCGTGTTATGTAAAGAGTTTTACTACCCGCTATAATATAAACGCAATACGCAATACGCGAAACGAGAAAGGAGTGTAGATAAAATAGAGTGGCACATATCAAAAGAAGATAAAAAGTTACAATCAGAGTTGTCCAAAGAATTAAATATCTCTCCAATTTTAGCTCAATTACTAATAAACAGAGGAACGAAGGAAGTTTTAAGTGCTAGAAAATTCTTAAAGGCAGATCTTAAAGATTTGAGAGATCCTTATATCTTTCAAGATATGGAGAAAGCTGTTGACAAAATATTAAGAGCGATAAATAACAATGAAAGAATATTAATCTATGGAGATTACGATGTCGATGGAATAACCAGCGTTGCCTTATTGTTTACGATTTTAAGAGAGTTTACTGCTAATTTATACTACTATATACCAAATCGCTTTCAAGAGGGATATGGACTAAATAAAGAAGCCATAGATATCGCTTTTAAAAATAATATTAAATTAATCATTACCGTTGATTGTGGAATTAGTTCTATTTCTGAAATAGAGAAAGCAAATAATTATGGTATAGATGTTATAGTTACTGATCATCATCAACCCCAAAAAGACCTTCCTTCTGCAATAGCAATAATAAACCCCAAATGCGATACCAATTATCCTTTTAAGGAATTAGCAGGAGTGGGTGTAAGTTTTAAAGTGGCCCAAGCCCTATATTCAAAATTGAAAAAAAACCAGGATGATTTATGGAGTCTGCTTGATTATGTTGCATTGGGGTCGATTGCTGATTCCGTCCCTTTTATTGATGAAAATCGTATTTTAATTAAATACGGATTAAAGACACTTAATCAAACCAAGAAAGAAGGTTTGAAGGCGTTAATAATGGAGAGCGGAGTAAATTATGGTAATTTAGGTACTAAAGAAGTTAATTTTGCTCTTGCTCCCCGAATAAATGCAGCAGGAAGATTAGACGATCCTAAATTAGCCTTAGAATTGTTGTTAACTGATTCTGAATATAAGGCTAAATATTTATCCCAAAAATTAAGTGAAATAAACAAACATAGACGGGAAATCGGAGATAATATTTTAAGAGAAGCCAGGGAATTTGCTTCCATACAAGTAAAAGAAGAAGATAACAAAGTATTGATTCTTGCATCAGAAAATTGGAATCAAGGGGTAATTGGCATAATAGCCTCCAGATTAGTAGATGAATTTAATCGTCCTGCAATTATTATTTCTAAAAAAGATGGGACAGCAAAAGGTTCAGGAAGGAGCATTAAAGGTTTTCATTTATATAACGTTTTGGAATCGTGCCAGGATATTTTAATAAATTTTGGCGGGCATGAGTTAGCCGCAGGTATTACTATAGAGTCTAACAAAATTCCTGAGTTTAAATCAAGGATAAATAAAATATCTCAAAATTTCATTAAAGAAGATGATCTAAGTCCAGAATTAAAAATAGACGCTCAGATTTCACTAAGCGATATTAATTTTGGCTTGGTAAAAGATATTAGTGTTCTAGAGCCATTTGGAATTGGGAACCCTCAACCTGTCTTTTGTAGTTACAAAAACATAATATCTGATTGGAGGCTGGTTGGTGGAAAGAGGGAGCATTTAAAAATAAAAATTAAGGAAGAGAACAGAACATTAGAAGGGATAGGATTTAAATTAAGCAGAATAGGAAACCAAATATTTTCTGAAAACAAAGTGGTAGATTTAGCTTTTAATATCGAACTAAATAAGTGGAATGGAACGGAAAAAGTTCAATTAAATATAAAAGATATAAAAACTATTTTTTAGGAGGCAGATAAAAGTGATAGATTTAAAAGAAAAAATTAGAAATATTCCGGATTTTCCAGTAAAAGGCATCCAATTTAAAGATATTACTACCCTATTGAAAGATAAAGAAGCATTTAAATATAGTATTGATGAGATAACCAAGCATTGCAGTAAATACCAAATTGATTATATTGCGGGAATAGAAGCCCGTGGTTTTATTATAGGTGCTCCAGTGGCCTATCAATTAGGAATTGGATTTTTACCTATTAGAAAACCAGAGAAACTTCCTAGTGTGGTAGAAAGAGTGTCTTATCAATTAGAGTATGGTGAGAATATATTAGAAATACACAAAGATGCTATAAATAATGGAGATAAAGTTATGGTCGTTGACGATCTTTTAGCTACAGGAGGTACCACTGCTGCAGTATTTGAATTAATTGAAAAATTAGGAGGAAAGGTTATGGGTGCTTCCTTTATAATTGAACTTGCATTTTTAAATCCTCGGGAGAAATTAAAAGGATATGATGTTTTTTCCTTAGTCCAGTATAATTAATTAGTATTTCGTATCTCGTGAATCGCATCTCGTATATTAGCGTAGAGCGTGCAGCGTATAGCGTATAGGTGCGGGTAATAAGTGTAAGGAAAATACAAAATACAAGACCTATTAGTTGTTAGTTTTAAATACAATTTTTAGTTATCATTATACAGCGAAAAGCTAAAAGCGAAAAACCATAATTCAAAACTTTTTTCTCGTATCTTGTGTAGTGTATTGTGATATTAGCATATAACATATAGTTTTTAGAGTAGGGGGGGCGGATTTATCGAACCCCTTGTATTTCTTTTTGACTATATACTCAATACTATATACTGTATTTCTAAACGCTATACGCTAATTTAATACTAACGACTATTCACTATCGACTAATAAAGAAGGTGTAAATTATTTCTCAATTAACTTTAATAAGATATATTTTAAAAAGAATATCCCAATATGCTCCTCAAGCTGATTTGAGCTTAGTAAAAAAAGCCTACAGATATTCTGCAAAAGCCCACCAGAAACAAAAGAGGTACTCTGGAGAAGCTTATATTTCGCATATTTTGGAAGTAGCTAAAATATTAGCTGATTTAGAACTTGATATGATTACCATTTCTGCAGGGATTCTACATGATGTAATAGAGGATACCAATACCCCATTATCTACCATTAAAGAAGAGTTTGGCGAAGAAATAGCAATGTTGGTTAATGGTGTCACGAAATTAAGTAGAATCTCTTTTAAAACACGAGAAGAGCAGCAAGCCGAAAATTTTCGTAAAATGTTTTTGGCTATGGCAGAAGACGTAAGAGTTATTTTGATAAAATTAGCAGACCGCTTGAATAACATGAGGACTTTACAATATATACCACCTCACAAGAGAGTAAAAGTAGCTCGAGAAACACTGGAAATTTATGTACCTATCGCCAATAGGTTAGGTATTTCCAGGGTTCAGTGGGAGTTGGAAGACCTTTCTCTGCATTATTTAGAGCCAATGAAATATAGAGAGGTGGTTAATAGAATTGCAAAAAATCGCCTGGAAAGAGAAAGTTATGTAGAATCGATAAAAGAGATTATAACAAAAGAGATACAAAAGGTAAAAATAAAGGCGGAAATTCAAGGTCGTCCAAAAAATATCTATAGTATTTATAAAAAGATGGAGAAGGGAAAAAAAGATTTTTTCCAGATATATGATTTAATTGCAATTAGGGTAATTTGCAACTCTGTCAGGGATTGTTATGCGGTTTTGGGGTTATTACATTCAATTTGGAAACCCATGCCCGGTAGATTTAAAGACTATATTGCTATGCCCAAATCAAATATGTATCAGTCTTTACACACTACAGTGGTAACTCCCAAAGGCGAACCTTTAGAAATACAAATTCGCACCTGGGAGATGCACAAAACTGCTGAATACGGAATAGCTGCACATTGGAAATATAAAGAGAGGGTTGATTTAAAAAAGGATAAGAAATTAGAGGAAAGACTTTCCTGGTTAAGACAGATATTGGAATGGCAGAAAGATTTGAAAGATCCTAAAGAATTTATGGAAAACTTAAAAATAGGTCTTTTTCAGGATGAAGTTTTTACTTTTACTCCCAAAGGAGACGTAAAAATATTACCTGCAGGATCTACTCCGATTGATTTTGCATATCTTATCCATACAGATATAGGGCATAGTTGTGTAGGGGCTAAAGTTAATAAGAAAATAGTACCCTTGGATTATAAATTAAAGAGTGGAGACATTTTAGAAATATTAACTTCCAAATCAAGCCGGGGACCCAGTAGAGATTGGTTAAAGAT
>CAZWFH010000027.1:0-12524 GCA_964632105.1 uncultured Atribacterota bacterium | reverse complement strand
CTATTTCAATTTCCTTTAATTCTATTTCTCTAGTTGCTTCATAAGCCATTAAATTAGATAACTCATCTACTAATTCTCTAAATTCTTTCATTTGAGTACTTTTATCCCTCATTAAAGTTAATTTGTGTTGTATTAAGGGGTGGTCCAAAATAATTACTTCTGACAATGACTTTTCCTCCTTCTATCTCGTATCGCGTATCGCGTCCGAATTCATTTAAAGACTTTATCTTCTTCTTGTTTTATTTTATTCAGGCGGTTAATGTGCCTTTCCTCCTGGCTAAATTTAGTATTTAACCAAACTTTTACAATTTCTTTAGCCAATCCTACACCTATCACCCTTGCCCCTAAAGTCAAAATATTGGCATCATTATGTTCTCGAGCATTTCGAGCAGAAAATGTATCATGACATAATGAGGCCCTGATACCTCTAACTTTATTAGCAACTACGGACATACCAATTCCGGTTCCACAAATCAAGATTCCTCTGTCATATTTTCCGCTTTTTACTTCCATGGAAACTTTAAAGCCAACATCTGGATAATCAACAGATTTCCCACTTTCACAACCAAAATCTATATATTCCACATTAAGTTCCTTTAAATACTCTTTTAAATTCTCTTTTAACTGATAACCTCCGTGATCACTTCCTAAAACTATCTTCATCTTATGTTTCACCACCATTATTCATTATTTTCCTCAAGAATTTTATCTAATATTTTTTCTAAGTTGTTTTTCAACTCTCTTGCTACAATTCGATAAAATTCAATTTTCCTTCCAATCGGATCGATTATTTCATAATTCCTTTTGTTGTTTTGATTGTTTTCAGATTTATTATTTAGGGTAAATTTCTTAAGGAGAAATGTCTTATTTTGGGCAAAGGGAAATTCTTTATGAATATATTCTTTATGTTCATTTGTCATAACTAAAATTAAATCTGCTTTTTTAATTAGTTCTTCCTGTAATTCTTGGGCATAATGTTGAGAAATATCGATACCCTGCTCAAACATAACTGAAATTGCTTCGAAAGTGGGACTTATACCTGGCAAAGCAGAAATTCCAGCCGAAATAATATTAAACTTGCTATAATCTTTTGTTCTTTCCTCCAATATTTTTTTAAACATACCTTCTGCCATAGCGCTTCGGCAGGTATTTCCGGTACAGACAAATAAGACGGTATTAGTCATTTTATTAAGACTCCATGTATTGATTCGTATCTCGTATCTAGTATAGCGTTTAGCGTTTAGCGTATAGGATAAATCATTAGAACTAAAAAATTAAAAGCAAAATCATAATTTAAAATTTAAAAAAGATTTTTATTCTTTACATTCTTTATAGGGCGTATGCAATACGCCCCTACTTCTATACGCTATACGCTAAACGCTCTACGCTAGTTATTTATTTTCGGTAGGCAATTACTACTCTCTCTATCCCTAAATAATCTTTGGTAATTTCTATATCTTCATCAAAATTATTCTCTTTTAGAATTAATTCTTCAACTGCTTGCGACTGATTCAAACCTACTTCTAAAGCTAGAAAACCATTCTTTTTTAAATATTGAAGACTTTTCCTCATAATTTTGCGATAATAATCTAAACCGTCAATTCCTCCAGATAAAGCAATCTTAGGTTCATTATTCTTTATTTCGGGTGGCAGTGATTTAAAATCGTAAGAATCTATATAGGGAGGATTTGAAATAATTCCATCTAAGCTGTTTTTTTTAATTCTACCGATAAAAGGTTCAAATAAGTCTCCCTGTAGAAATATTATTTTATCTTTACAATCATGTTTTTTAGCATTTTTTAATGCTATTTGCAAAGATTTTTTAGAAATATCGGTTGCGTAGATGATAACATCTTCTGTAAATTTAGCTATGCTTATAGCAATTACACCTGTACCGGTTCCTAAATCTGCTACCTTTAAATTATTAGAATATTTATAATTTTTTAATCTTTGAATAACTTCTTCTACTAAAATTTCTGTTTCCGGCCGGGGAATTAACACTCCTTTTTCTACCAAAAAATCCATCCCCATAAATTCTTGATGTTTAGTTATATACTGGAGAGGAATTTTTTTTATTCTTTTCTCGATCATGTCTTCTAATTGTAATTTTTCTTTATTTTTTAATTCTCTATCACCATTTAAATACATCTTGCTTCTATTCATTTTTAGAAAATAACTTAATAGAATTTCCGCTTCTCTTTCTGAATTTGTTATTCCTTTATTTTTAAATATTTTGCTAATATTTTTTAAAGCTTGCCCTACAGTTTGAAATTTATACTTATTTTCCAACATTGTTTTAAATTTCACTGCTCGTTTTTAATTTTTCTGAAAGATTAGCCACTAAATTATCTAAATTCCCTTCTAATACTTCTTCCAAATTATGTAAATTTAAACCAATACGATGATCTGTTATTCTATTTTGAGGGAAATTATAAGTTCTAATTCTTTCACTTCTATCTCCGGTGCCAACCTGGCTCTTTCTCTTTAGAGCAAGTTCTTCATGTTTTTCTCTCTCTGCCTTATCTAAAAGCCTTGCCCTTAATATTTTTAGAGCCTTATCTTTATTTTTATGTTGGGATTTCTCATCCTGGCAGGTAACTACCATCCCGGTTGGAATATGGGTAATCCTAATTGCTGAATCTGTAGTATTAACGCTTTGACCTCCAGGACCGGTAGAACGAAAACGGTCAATTTTTAAATCATTTGAACTAATTTCCAGTTCAACCTCTTCTGCTTCGGGAAGTATGGCTACCGTAACGGTCGAAGTATGTATCCTTCCGCTTGATTCGGTTATAGGAACGCGTTGTACCCGATGTACTCCGCTCTCATATTTTAACTTTCCGTATACACCTTTTCCTATTATGCTAAATATTATCTCCTTAAACCCTCCGATTCCTGTAGGATTGGAACTCATTACTTCAGTTTTCCAAGCATTATTTTCTGCAAATCGAGAATACATTCTAAAAAGATCACCGGCAAAAAGTGCAGCTTCGCTGCCTCCAGCGCCAGCTCTTATTTCTGCTATACAATTTTTATTATCGTGAGGATCTTTGGGGAACATAATTTCTTTTAATTCTATTTCCAAATTAGATTTCTTCTCTTTTAATTTTTCTACTTCTTCACTAATTAATTTTTTAAATTCTATGTCCTTTTCTTCTGAAAATAATTTTGAGTTTTCTTCAATTTCTTTTATTATATTCTTGTATTCTTTATACTTTAAAACTGATTTCGAAATATCAGAGTGCATCTTTGCGCATTCCTGAAACTTAGCCTGATCTACAATAATATTTGGGTCAGAAAGATTTTTATTTAATTCTTCATATTTTTTTTCTAAGTCTTCTAATTTTTTAAACATTATTTACCACTTCAGATTTTAAATTTTTATTTTCTCCAGGCAAAACACCTTTTAATGCTTTTATAGCCACCTCAATCTGGGCATCATCAGGTTCACTGGTAGTAAGTTTTTGAAACCATAATCCTGGCATTACCGCCCATTTTATAAAAATCTTATTTATGTTTTTTGCTGATAATTTTAAGATTTCATAAGACAAGCCAGCTATTAGGGGAATTATGGAAATCCTATAGGCTATCCTTAAAAGCAAAGTTTGCTTCCCCAGCAAAGAAAATACCAAAATACTCATTATTAATACAATAAAAATAAAACTTGTTCCACATCGAGGGTGTAAAGTACTGTATTTTTTCACATTATCAACATTGAGTTCTTCGCCTGCTTCATAAGTATATATTACCTTGTGTTCTGCTCCATGGTATTCAAATACCCTTCTTATATCTTTTATTTTTGAGATAATAAACAGATAAATTATAAATATACTAATTCTTAAAAATCCTTCAAATAAATTATAAATAATTATATTAGATAGGTACCTGTCTAAGTATCGAGCCATTGTGGTAGGAAGAGCTATAAAAAATACTATAAATAGTGCAAAAGCAATTACAATTGTAAAAAACATTTCTAAGCTATTTATTTTCTCTTCTTCTCCCGTTGCCTGTTCTGCAGAATAAGTTAGCGCCTTCATTCCAAGCACTAAAGACTCGACTAAATTAATTATCCCTCTAAAAATAGGCCATTTAAGAAATCTCATCTTATCAGAAAATGTCCTTAATTTACCTATTTTTAAAATTATTTCTTTATCTGGTTTACGAACAGCAATAGCATATTTTAAAGGAGATCTCATCATCACTCCTTCAATTACCGCTTGACCTCCATAATTACAGTCAGCATTTTTCATTATTATTCATTTACTCCTTCTTCTTTATTTTTAGACCAGGGTTTACCACAGGATAATTCCCCTTCGGGGCAAGGTCCTAAAACACAAGGCGGTCCGGCATTTTCAAATATAGTGGGCGCAATACTTTTAACTTCTTTTAACATGTTCATAGCAAGTTCTCTAATCTCCCATTGGGCTCGATTGCAACATCGTAATTTAAAGATATGCAGTAATTCCCGAGCATTTGCCGATATTATCATTTTAGTTGTAACCGCTTGTGGCAAAATATATCTTGCATCTTCTGCCTCAATATTATAATCTAATAACTATTGATAAATTCCATCTAATTTTTTTATAGCATCTATATATATTTTAGCTAACTTTTTATTCTTCTCAATAGATTTTGGAATAATAGAAGTAAAGCCTTCCTTATTTATTTTAACATATCTTTGGCTTTGTTGGGAAAAAGAGGCAAGCCGATGTCTTACTAATTGATGAGAAGTAACCCTCGATATTCCTTCTATAGCGAAAGTAAAAGTAGCATGCTCTAAAACAGAATAATGTCCTAATTTCATTATTTTTTTAACTAATTTTATTATTGATTCATCACTAAGTTTTCCCCTTAATTCTTCTATTCCTAATGCAGAATAACATAATCTTGCTGACTGAGCTACAATTTTTTCAGGATCTTTAGTGTAATTTATCAACCTGACTTTCATAGAATTAAACTCCTTTAAGATAGCGTATAGGGCATTTAATATATAAGTTATCCAGTTAACCTGTTTACTAGTTTACCAATTAATAAAAATATTACAACTATGTAGTCAATTAACCATATAGCTATTTGGTGGGTAGACACAAGGTCTACCCCTACTTGCAACTTTTTCTTTTTCTTTTTTTACTATATACTTATTTCTTAGCGAGATACAATTCACGAGATACGAGATACGAATTAGGTTTTTGACTTCTATTCCCTCAACTCGATACTAATTTGGCTCCTGGTTTCTATCTTCTTAACGCGATACTCGATACTATATACTGTTTTTACTATCTTGCATCTTTCTTTTCCTTTTCTTTCTTGACTCGATACTATATACCATATACTCGATACTGTTTTCCTATACGCTGTACGCTATACGCTATTTACTCTTTGGGTACCACATGACATTTACGACATCTTGCCTCATAGCTTTCTCTTGCTCCAATCAATATAGTTGGATCACTATACTTTGCTGGCTGACCATTTACTAATCTTTGAGTTCTGGAAGCCGTATTACCACAAACCATGCAGATAGCTTGCAACTTATCTATGTATTCTGCTATTGCAAGCAATTTAGGTATTGGGCCAAATGGTTCTCCCCTAAAATCCTGATCTAAACCTGCAATAATTACCCTTTTCCCTTGATCGGCAAGTTTTTGGCAAACGAGTACAATATCCTCATCATAAAATTGAGCTTCATCAATAGCGATTACCTCAGTATCTGGTTCTACTTTTTGCAAAATTTCTTTTGATTTAGTAATATTTATAGCTTCAACCTTAGTACCGTTATGTGAGTAAATATACTGAACAGCATACCTATTATCAATAGTTGGTTTAAATATCTGAATCTTTTTTTTAGCAATTTGAACTCTGTGAACTCTTCTTATTAATTCTTCACTCTTCCCGCTAAACATGCTCCCACATATAACTTCGATCCAACCAGTGTTTACACCTTCACGCATTTCTTCCCTCCTCTACACCATAAAATTAGTTGATAGTGAATATTCATTAGTCGTTAATTAAATCTCAAAACTTTTTTCGTACAAAGTGTAGTTTTTAAAGTAAATTCCTATACAATAAATATAAAAAGACAGAGCCTTATAAAAGCTCTGTCTTTTTATATTTAAATTGATTCATCGTTTTATTACAAATATTCTTAAATAATATCTTTTTCTCGTTCATATTTTTTATTCTTATAATCATTCATCAAAAACTTTTTCTATTTCTTTTTTTATGGAATACTTATTTTTGAAATCATTTAAATATTTTTATGAAAGTATCATTAATTATCACTATCTTCATCGTTGGTCAAATTATATTTTTTATTAAATCTCTCAACTCTTCCTGCAGTATCAATTATCTTTTGTTTACCGGTAAAAAAGGGGTGACAGGCAGAACATATTTCTACTTTCATATTCTTTTTAGTAGAGCCGGTTTCAAAACTGTTACCACAAGCACAACTTATTGTTGCTTTTTCATATTTTGGATGTATATCTTTTTTCATTTTACTTTTCCTCTAACTTTCTTTTGTTAATATTATTAGATTAAAAACATAGAAATTATAACATATTATTATTTTTAGGTCAAAATTTAATTATAGTATCAAGTATACAGTATCGAGTATCGAGTTAACAAAGAGAAAGAAAAGATAGAAAAAAGCAACATTCTTCTTTTATCTCCCACATTAAGATTTGCACTAACTAAAATATTCTCAATTCATCTATAATGCTTTTTAAATATCCTGTCCTTTAATAGAATCTAAAAATTCTTGATTATTCTTTGTCTTTTTTAATTTATTAATCACTAATTTTATCGCACCCAGAGATGGCTGTGAAGCTAATGCCCGTCTTAGTAACCATATTTTTTGTAATTTCTCTTTAGACAGTAATAATTCTTCTTTTCGAGTGCCTGATTTCCTAATATCAATTGCCGGAAATATTCTATTTTCAGAAAGTTCTCTATCTAACCTCAATTCCATATTGCCAGTACCTTTAAATTCCTCAAATATTACATCATCCATTCTGCTTCCAGTTTCCACTAAAGCGGTAGCAAGTATAGTTAAGCTGCCTCCCTCTTCAATATTTCTCGCAGCCCCGAAGAATCTTTTTGGTAAATAAAGAGCGCTTGAATCTAATCCACCGGAAAGAGTTTTACCGCTTGTAGGAATAGTTTGATTGTAAGCTCGCGCCAATCTCGTAATGCTATCTAACAATATGACTACGTCTTTCTTTTGTTCTACTAACCTTTTAGCTCTTTCTAAAACAATTTCCGCAACTTTTATATGATTAGTGACAGGTTGATCAAAAGTAGAGCTTATTACTTCAGCTTTTACCGACCTTTGCATGCCGGTTACTTCTTCTGGTCTCTCGTCAACTAATAAAACCATAAGATTTATCTCTGGATGATTAATTGTAATTCCATTAGCAATCTTTTCCAATAAAATTGTCTTACCTGCTTTTGGAGGAGAAACTATTAGACCTCGTTGACCTTTCCCAATTGGTGAAAATAAATCAATAATTCGTGTTGATAGTCCACTTGATTTATTTTCTAATTTAATCATCTTTTCGGGAAAAAGAGGAGTAAGGTTTTGAAAATCTATTCTTTCTTTAGATAATTCTGGATCTTCGTGGTTAACTGCTTCAATTTTTAATAAAGCGTAATATCTTTCTCCTTCTTTAGGAGGTCTAACCTGGCCTGATACAATATCACCAACGCTAAGATTGAATCTTCTTATTTGAGAAGGGGAAATATAAATGTCGTTTTCACCGGGTAGGTAGCCTGATGTTCTCAAAAAACCAAAACCTTCATTCATAATCTCCAAAATTCCCTCAGAAAACATATAACCCTTTTTCTCTGTTTCGGCCTGTAATATTTTAAAGATTAAATCCATCTTTTTTATTCTGGAAAAATTATTAATATTATATTCTTTTGCAATTTTACATAAATCGTCAATCTTTTTTTCTTTTAATTCTGTTAAAAGCAAACTGCAAGACCTCCCTTTATATATATAATTAGATTTTATTAATATTTTAAAACACTTATAATATTTAAACTAATAACGAGGTTATTTCTAAATGAATTTAATAATAAATTGCTGATGTATGAAGCTATTTTTATCCCGTAAGATCAAAAATATTTTTCCACCGGTACTTTCTAACAAGAAAATATCTTGAAGTAGTAATGTTATTAGAAAATTCATTAAAAAGAGGGCTATTGAAGAGTTATCCTTCTATATATTATATTATGTCCAAAAATATTTTATCACTAATATTATATTATTACAAATTTTTTTATTATTATTTGAAAATATTAATTTATTAAGATGATATAAACGTGAAGTTTTTAACTCTAATCAGCTTATCTATTGAACAAACTGATAATTTTCTTTATCTCTCTAAACATTTTCGAATTGATTTTAAATCACTGGGCTTATCTAAATCAATCATTATTTCAGGATATGATACCATAACTGCAACAGAATTATAACCAAGTATATCGGTTACCCTTTTTTCTATTTCCTCCATGGTTAGTGTTTTAAATAAAAATTTTAATATAAACTTAAGTCCTAATATTTTAGCATATTTCCAGGTAGCTTTCCTATTTTCAAATAATTCCTTAATTAATTTTTTATTTTGAAAAAAAACGTCTGGTTTAAAAAATACGATATTTCCACCGCAAAATATCCCCTCTTTCATTTTTATATAAGTTCTCTCCGTTTCAGGGTACTTTTTTACAATATTTTCCTTGGTAATTATAGGATAGCCGATATATGCTTTTCTTTTTGTGCATATTTCCAAAAACTCATCAATTGCTTCAGGGGTAATCAAGGGAATATCAGAGGTTAAAAGCAATAAATTGTCAGTAGAATTAAAATAATTTAACCCAATCTCCATATTTTCAAGTATAGAGTTACCGGGATTTAATATTTCTTTTACCTTTTTACCTATATAAGGATGAAGTTCTTTTTTTGGGCCCACCACTAAAATTTGTTCAATATTTTCTGAATTATTTAACACATCAACGATGTATTCAATCATAGGTTTACTGTCTATCATAATTAGAGCTTTATTGTTTACATTCTCAGCAATTTCTAAAGGACCTTTTTTCTTCGTCCCTGCTAATATTAAAGCATTAAACATCTTTATCACCTATCTTTCTTTTAAAGTCAAAAGCCTATTTCAGACAGCGTATAGCGTACAGCGTTTAGCGTATAGTATAGTATCGAGTATTGAGTATCGCGTAAAGATTCCGATATTTTTTACTTTAGATTATTTTTATTCTAAATTATGACTACTGGATTCTAAATTTCTTATGATATACATACACTACATACTCTATACTAATCTATATTCTACATTCTGTCTTCTTCTTTCCAAACTCTACGCTCTACGCTAAACGCTCTACGCTATATTTTGAGATACGATTCACGAGATACGAGATACGAATTAGGCTTCTAACTTCTTTTCCTTACTCGATACTCGATACTATATACTATTTACTGATTTAGCTATCGCTGCTTTTATAAATTCCCTAAACAACGGGTGAGCCCTGTTAGGTCTTGATTTGAATTCGGGATGAAATTGCACCCCTATAAACCAGGGATGGTTCGGAATCTCAATAATCTCTACTAAATTTAAATCCTGATTTAAACCACTAAATCTTATACCATATTTAGAAAAATCATTCTTGTATGAATTATTAAATTCGTATCTATGCCGATGTCTTTCATAAATCGTTTCTTGGTTAAATATTTTAAAAGCAAGGGAATCTTTTTCTAATTTACAAGAATATGTCCCTAAGCGCATAGTGCCGCCTTTTATTTTTATTTTCTTTTGTTCCGGTAAAAGATCAATTACAGGAAATGGTGTTTTATTATCAAATTCTGAGCTATTAGCTCCTTCTAAATTTATTACATTTCGAGCAAGCTCAATAACGGCACATTGCATTCCTAAACAAATTCCTAAAAAAGGTATTTTATTTTCCCTTGCATACTTTGCTGTTTCAATTTTACCTTCTATCCCTCTTTTTCCAAAACCGCCCGGTATCAGGATTCCATTAATATCTTTAAAAAGATCTTTTGGAGAATGTTTTTTTATTTCATCCGAATCAATTCTTTTTACTTTTACCCTGCAATCATTATCGATTCCACCATGAAGAAGCGCTTCGGTAATACTTATATAAGCATCTTTTAAACTAATATATTTTCCTACCATTCCAATATTAACTTCTCTTTTTGGATGATATATTTTATCAACCATATTTCTCCAATTTTGCAAATCAGGACCCTGGCATTTTAAATTTAACAACTTTACGATTAAATCTCCCAACTTTTGTTCTTCAAATACTATTGGTACTTCATAAATAGATTTAACGTTTATTGCTTCAATTATCGCCTCATTCTTAATATCGCAAAATAAAGATATTTTATTTTTTACCTCTTCGGAAAGTTTTGACTGGCAACGGCAGATAACAATATCTGGTTGAATACCAATCTCTCTGAGCTCTCTTACGCTGTGTTGTGTAGGTTTTGACTTTAACTCTTTGGCAGCTTTAAGATAAGGAACAAAAGTAACGTGTACATACAGAACATTTTCTTTACCTATATCGTTTCTGAATTGCCTTATGGCTTCTAAAAAAGGAAGGCTCTCAATATCCCCTACTGTTCCCCCGATCTCTACGATTACTATATCTACTTTCTCTTTTTTGTTTTGGGAAATATTTTTAATGGTAGATTTAATCTCATCAGTTATATGAGGTATCACCTGAACTGTGGCTCCTAAAAAATCTCCTCTTCTTTCTTTAGAAATTACAGAGCTATAGATTTTCCCGGTAGTCACATTACTATAACTAGATAAATTTGTATCAATAAATCTCTCATAATGTCCTAAATCTAAATCTGTCTCCGCCCCATCTTCAGTGACAAATACTTCACCATGTTGATAAGGATTCATGGTTCCGGCATCAACATTTATGTAGGGGTCTATTTTCTGCATAGAAATATTTAAACCCCTACTTTTCAATAACCTTCCGATAGAAGAAGCAGAAATACCTTTACCTAAAGATGAAACCACTCCACCTGTAACAAAAATGTATTTTGTCATAAATCTCCTTTACAACTATTTTTTGAAGCAAAGTAATACAAGTAATAAATTAAAATTGAATAGAATTATATATTTTAAATTAAAAACTTAAAGCTAAAAGCGAAAAACCATAATCCGAAATTTTAAAAGAATATTCAGGTATCCAGTATCCAGAAGTCAAGAGTCAGAATTTTATTTCCCCTCACCCTAACCCTCTCCCTCCGAGGGGAGAGGGAATTTGTCTTATACGATATATATTAGTTTATATTTTACTTCTGGCCTCTGAATTCTATTTTCCTAACTCGATACTTAATACGCGATACTATATACTAAATTTGCTATTCATATTGCAAAACATAAATTTGTGTATTTTTAGGCAATGTATCCTCTGTTATTTCGAACTCACTCGACTCTAATCTTTGTATATTATCTTTATTTGACAGAAATACTTCCACTGGGTCTATAGAGAATTTAATAGCCTCGGTTTTATAATGCATAGGAACTGTTATCTTGGGTTTAATGTCTTTAATTATCTGAGTGGCTTGACTACTATTTATAGTATAAAATCCACCCACAGGAATGAAAAGAATATCTACTTTACCTATCTCGGTTAATTTATCAGGATTTAAAATATGTCCTAAATCACCTAAGTGACATAAGCTTAATCCATCCGCTTTTATAACAAATATAGTATTTGGCCCTCTCTGTCCTCCGTAAACGCTGTCATGATAAGATGATATTCCTCTAAATTCCATTTTATGTGATTCTCTATTTACCAGACCTTTAAAAACTACCGGTCTTCCTTTTACTCCTCTCACATAATTATGGTCAAAGTGTTCGTGGCTAACAGTTACAATATTTACTTTAATTCGAGGGAGTTTATAGCCAAGAGTTTCATCGAAAGGATCAGTGATAATTTTAATTCCTCTTTCAGATTCAATTAAAAACGAAGAATGCCCTAACCATTTTATTTTCATTACCTAACACATCCTTTTGTCATGTCTCATTGTTTAGTGGTCTTATTTCGCATATATCAAAACAGATATCTGTAAGCGTAAAACTTAAAGCGAAAAACTAAAAACCATAATTATTAGTTTAGAATTCAGGAGCAAGTAGTCAGAATTCAGCATATAAAAAATGCAATTCACATATGCTAAATATTATTTTATTTTTACATCAGAATTCTACTTTCTTAACTATATACTATTACATATTGCCTTCTATGAACTTTAAGATTTTTATTATTTCTTTTTACACAACATTTGGTATGTGTTATAATTTTATTCTGGCTCCTGAATTCTGGCTTCTGACTTCTATTCCCTTAACGCGATACTCGATACTCGATACGAATATTAAAAAATTTCCCCAATTACTTTATTTAATCTTTCTTTTGCTAATTCCGGTTTAAAGTTTAATATAATGCTTCCCATCTCGGTTTTTTGTATTATATTAAAT
>CAZWFH010000026.1:0-12665 GCA_964632105.1 uncultured Atribacterota bacterium | reverse complement strand
ATATCGGATGACAAGGCAAATATAATTATCTTATCTTCAGGTTGAATGATATCATCACCATGAGGGATAATAACTTTATCTTTACGAACAATAGCACCGATAATGCTATTCTGAGGTAAATTAGCTTTTTTTAATGGTGTGTTAATAATTTTTGAGTGGGGACTAACTACCAGTTCAATAACTTCTGCTTCGCCTTCTTTTAGCAAAGTTAGAGAAATTATTTTGCCTCTTCGAATAAATCGTAAGATGGCAGAAGCAGTAGTCATTCTGGGGTTTACTACAGCATCTACTCCAATTTTTTCTAGTATGGGAATATAGTTTATTCTATCTACTTTGGCAATTACCTTTTTTGTGCCCAGGTGTTTGGCTAATAAAGCTACCAAGAGGTTGTCTTCATCATATCCGGTGACTGCAACGAAACCATCAGTGGTTTCTATACCTTCTGATTTTAAAAGATCAATATTGGTACCATCGCCATTAATTACCAGGGTGTGAGGAAGGTTTTCAGCAATTTTTTCACATTTTTCTTTATCTCTTTCAATTAATTTGGTGTTAAAGCCCAGTTTTGCCAATATTAAGGCAGCTTGAATACCTATCCTGCTTCCCCCCAAAATCATAACATTTTGCACGCTTAGAGGTTTTTGGTTAAAAATTTCACTTAACTCTAAAAAATATTCTTTTTTAATTAAAATATATAAATTATCACCTGCAATAATTTTTTCTTCTCCGTCAGGAATAATTATTTTGTCATTTCGATAAATAGCGGCAACTAATATAGGGTATTTAAAGGTGATAGCTTTTAATTGTTGATTAATAAAAGGGAAACTTTCTTCAACTTTAAGTTCAAAAAGCTGAACTTTCCCCCCGGCGAAGCTCTGTACTTGAGCAACATTTATTGGAGATTTAAGTAATTTAACTATTTCCCTGGCGGTAGCTCTTTCCGGATTAATGGTAAGATCTATTCCTAATTTTTCTCGCGATAAGGCATTAGCATACAGGTATTCAGGATTTCGAATACGGGCAATCTTTTGAGGTACACCAAATTGCTTAGCAGTCATGCAGGCTATCATGTTTACTTCATCGCTGCTGGTTACAGCAATTACCATATCTGCTTGTTTAATTCCCGCTTCTTCTAAAGTGCGGACATTAGCTCCATTACCTAAAATAGTGAGTACATCTAAACTGTTTTGAGCAGACTGTCGGATTACATCATCTTTTTCGATTAAGGTTACATCATGTTTTTCTGAAGAAAGGGTTTTGGCTATTTGGCAACCGACTTTCCCTGCTCCTATGATAATTATTTTCAAGAGATTCACCCCGTTTTATTTAAACTAAAATTAATCAGTTACTTATCAAATCCTTTTAACTAAAAAAGAGAAACTATCTGATTCTAGTTTCTCTGAAATATTTAGAAAATATATCCTGATTATCATATCTCCTTCCGCGCTGACGAGGTTAGCTGACGGGTTCGAGCTGAAAGGATTGCCCTACTCATTGCGATAACTAAATGTAATGAGATTCACCCCAAAATCTTGGTTTCCCCGCTCCCCTTTTAAGGGATTTAGCAATTAAAATACAATAGTCCTTTTTTACTTTCGAATTTTATACCCTTTTTTCATATTTGTCAAACCAAAATTCGTAATATAGTATCGAGTATATAGTATTGAGTATTGAGTTAAGAAAGCAAAAGAAAAGATAGAAAAAAGTAGCATTCTTCTTTTTATTTAACTACTCCGCTAAAGTTTACACTAACTTCGTATCGCGTATTGCCATACGCCTTAAAATTATAATTTATAAAATTAGGTCTAAAATTAGTGGGTTTAGGGAATAATATAAATAGAAGGAATAAATATAAATAGAATAACTATTTTACAAGTTGAAAAAGGCAAACTATCTGAAAGGGTAGGACGCAAAGTTATGGGTCTAAGGTGTTTTAACACTATGACCGCCAGACTGCCAGCTTTTTTTATTTTAAAAAGACTTAATGCTTAGAAAATCATTTTTATCAATTAAATTTAAAAAGTCTTAAACTTTATTAAAACAAAAATCATAAGGAACATAAAAAACTATAAAAGAGTAAGAATAAATATTTATTTTTTTAAGAATGAAAAATTAAATCTTAAGAAACAGTTAAAGCAATGTACCAATAATAATATTTAATCAATTAGTAGTTTTAAAGGATTTTTATAAAAAAGAAGGATTTTTCAAAAAAAATGGGTAGTGTATACGATTTTGGTTGCTATTTATTCTTTTAGTTCTTTGAACAGGAAAAGTTGGGGTATATATATTCTTCAACAAAAGCTCCCTCCTATAAAATATAAGGGCTTTTCATTAAAAAAATCAGGTCTTTAGCTGAATGTAAATTTGACTAGGATAGTATATTATAATTTAAAAACATAAAAATAAAAATGAATAAGTAAATGTGAAAGAGAATACATGTTACGAATCAAATGCTAATCTTGATTATATTAATAAAATTATTCAAATATAGTATTACATATTGGATAAATATATAAATATGTTGGAAATAAAATATTTTTATTTTTATAAAATGAGGTGAATAAAAAATGAGAAAAGTAACTTTTTGTTTTATTACTATTGTTTTAATCTTGACTTTGGGAGGTATAGGATTAACTCAAGGGTTACCTTCTTTAACCGAAAGCAGTCCTGCCCCTTCTCCCACTACTCCTACTCCTATTCCTGTTCCTCCTACTATTACGTCTACTCCGGTATCTTTTCCGAATGTTTTTTCTTATACTGACCCTACTTGTAGTTTTAAGTTCAATTATCCTTCTGCCTGGAAATCCTATGAGGAAATAGATGAAACCGGAACTTGTAAAGCGGAGATTGATCTTTTTGAGGGAGATTATATAACAGCAGCTTTTACGGTATATGTGGAAAATTATGAATTATCTTTAGCAAGTTATGCTATATCCGTAGAAGAATGGATGATGGATTCTCAAAATATGCCTGAATATTATAAAATTAAGGAGGAAGCGGTAACTATAGAGGATTTACCTGCCATCAAAAGATTTTATTCCTGGACTAAGATACACCAAGATGATAATTCCAAGGTTCCTATAAAAGCGGTTGATGTTTATTTAGTGAAAGATAATAAGGGTTATATTTTAGAAGGTCAAGTAGTTCAAGATAAATTTGATAAAATATTACCTCAATTGGAGACAATGTTTAATAGTTTTACTTTACCTGGGGGGACAACAGAACCAACTTCTCCTCCGGTATCTGAGGTAACTTCCGCGGTAACTACCACTGAGACTCCTTTCTCTTCTACTACTTCATCTACTACTGAAGAAATTGTCTTTAAGTTCTGCCCTTATTGTGGAGCCCCTCTACAGCCGGAATATCAGTTCTGTCCTGGATGTGGAAAACCGGTTACAGTCCAAAGATCAGTAAAAGCTCCGAAAAAGATAGGGGCAAGAAATGGCAATCAGAATAATATAAATTACTCAGAAAATTTAATACAGACCAGAGAATTTTCTGAAGAGAACAATCAATTTAACTATCCAAGAGGTATGAACAAGAGCTATAGTAAACCCTTTAAATCTTATAAACCGGCTTTTATTTCCCGAGGTTTTGGCTCAAAATTGGTTCGGTTATTTCCAGAAAAACCACTCTTTCCCTGGGCAGTTTCTAAAAGAATTATGTTAGGGAATTATGCTAATTTGTTTTCTGGTTCTTTGGGAAGAAAAATATCTTCCCAGGGTTTAGTTATCAGAGATGCCTATCCAACAAATTTAAATTTTTCTTATCTTAAAGAGTTAGGTAAACATATCGCTTTTAATCCCAATTTAAGAACAACTTTTCAAGGAGGAAGAATTAATCAATTAGGTTCCTCTCTGAAAAATTTAGGAGAAGGAATTAGTTCTCTGATGACGGTGAGTAGAATTCCTCTTTCAGAAAAAACTTGGGCTCTAAGAGGTATAAAAAGGGGAGTTGAAGAAGATATTTCTATGGGCTCTTTTATAAAAAAATTAGCCTCTGAGATAGGAACTTTATTTATTAATCAAGCCCGTTCTTCCTCCTCGTTAGGAGAATTTTTTTCCGCTTTGGGGAAAGACATTAGTATTGAGATCGGGATTAAAAGGGAGACGGAGACTTTACCTACCTTAACTCTTGTATCTCCACAAACTACTCCAACTCTTCCTGCACTTCCTCCTTCCACCGGACCAGAAGGTATAGTAAATCCAACCCCCGGAACTCCTACTCAAGGAGGAATAACTCTTACTCCTCCAGGTCAACCTATTCCAGCACAACCAGGCACAGGCGGGCTAGTATTACCTACTCCCGGAGGAGGAGAAACTCAGCAGCCTGAGATTATCTGGAAACAGTACAGTTTAAATCAGGCTTTTGGTCATAATATGTTAATTACCGGTTATTTGGAATATCCTTCTACCTGGTTAGTGAATTTAGATTCCTTTAATAAATCGGTGACTTTTTCGGAAGATACCAGTGGACTTGTTTCTTTAACTTTATTTCCTGGTTTAATGGGGCAATTCAACAGTGCTCAGGATTTAGCTCAACAGGTCGCTTATCTCTTACAACAACAAGTTCCCGATTTATCTATAGTAAATCAGGAATTTAAAATAGTACCTTCTCCCGGTGGTATAAGTGGAGCAATAGAACTTACCAATGGAAAGGTATATCTCCGAGGAACTTATCAGGGCAGCCGTTTTTCCTTTAGCATAGAAACCATGGCTTTATATACTGGCGTTTTTGGAGCTCAATCGATGGGATTTGCAGCAATAACCCAGGCATCAGAGGGAGTATTTGTGGAGAAAGAACAGAAATATTTTAATCGAATGATTCTTTCTTATAAAAAGAGTTTAGGTATAGGAATGCAATAAAATCAAAAAAGAGATAATTATTTCCCAGAATAAAATTTTAAAAAGGAGGGAAAGTTGGTAAAAAAGAAAAATTTTTGTTTTATAATTTTGGGGATAGTAATAATATTAACGGGAATTATTTTATTTTCTTCTTTTGCCCAAGAATTAAAGATAACTCTAAATGATGGAACGATTATTAATCTGCTGGTAATTGAATTTGAGCCTTCTTCGTGGGTAGAAAATGAGATAGAGAAAAAAGATTTTTCACATTATACCCTTAGTGTTTCAACTCTCTCTTTTGACCAACAGAAGAAAGTATCCGATTATATCCAGAGTAGAATTGGCCAAATTTATCTTACCGGTCAATATTCCCGCCTGATAGAAGAGATGAATATTTTAAAAGCTCTGGCGGTCTCTCAAAGTAGTGATGATTTACTTGCAGAAAGCCTTTATTATCAGGGGAGAGCCTGGTATCGTCAAGGGAAGGATGATGATGCCCGTCAGGTAATCCTTCAGGCCTTAGAAAAATATGAAGACTTGGAAGATAATCAGGGTATTATGAGAGCCTATATTACTCTTGCCGGTATATATCAAGGTTACCAGGACTTGAATAAATCAGAAGAATATGCTCAACTTGCCTACCAATTAGCCGAACAACTTCAGGATATTTCCGGGAAAGCCTCTTCCTTTTTAAGTTTTGGAATAATATCTTTTTATCGAGGAGACTTAGAAAAAGCAGAAAAATATTTCTTAGATTCCTATAATCTTGCTACTCAAGTCGAAAATGTGGAAATAAGCGCGTTATCTTTAAATAATTTGGCTTATGTATATGTAGAAAGAGGAAATTATCAAAAAGCCCGGCAAGTTTGTGAGTCATCTTTACAGGTAAGCTTAGAAGCTGGTTTTAAGTGTGGAGAATTTGCAGTTAAACTTTCTTTAGCCCGCCTTTATCACGAATCCTGGGGAGATTCTAATCAAGCACTTCAATATCTATCTGATGCTCAGAAATTAGCACAGGAAATGGAGTTGGGTTATCAGGAAGCCTGGGTTCTCAATAATATGGGGATTATCTACTTAGATAAAGGAGATTTTGAAAATGCTAAAAAGGTCTTAGAGGAAGCAGAAGAACTTATTCAGTTATATGATATGCCCGGAGATATAGGGGTATACACCAATCTGGGCAGCCTTTATTTACAAACCAATGACCTAAAAAAGGCAGAAAATTATATTACCCGGGTTCTTAGATTAGCTACCACTTTAAATTACCCTCTATCTATAGCTGATGCCTGGATGAATCTGGGAGTGGTCTATAATAATGAGGAGCGGTATAAAGATGCTCTTGCAGCTTACACCGAGGCGATGAAAATATATGAAGAATTAAATATCCCGCCCCGGGTTGCTGCCTTAATGAATAATATCGCCTCTTTAAATCAACATCAGGGCAATTTAGAACTTGCTTTAGAAAGCCAGTTAGAGGCCTTAAGGATTCACCAGGAATTAAATGTGCCTTTTGATCTGGCCTTAGATTATGGTAATTTAGGGACTATCTACCTGGATTTGAAGGATGTGGTTAAGTCAGAAGAATATTTTAAGAAAGGCTTAGAATTAGCCCAAAAATTAAATTATTCCCATATGATCTGGTATTGTCAGACTGGTTTAGGCCGGATTTTATTGGAACAGGGAAAAAGAGAAGAATCTCTTGTTTACTTTAAAGAGGCTACAGATATTTTGGAAGGATTACGAGAAAAACTTACTTCTACCGAAATGAAGAGAGGTTTTTTTGAGAATAAACTTTTAGCTTATGATTTGACTATAGAGGTTCTCTGGGATTTAGGCCGGTTTGAAGAGGCTTTCAATTATACCGAAAGGGCAAGAGCACGTAGTTTTTTAGATATCCTGGGTGGAACAATGCTTAAGGTGAAAGATGAAGACGAAGAGATAGTTAATCATCTTCAAGATTTAGAAACAAGGATTAGCTCTCTTCAGGAGAAGGAACGTCAAGAGAGAGCTAAACCGGCTGAAAAACAGAACACCGCTTATTTAGAGGAATTACAAAAGATTCTAAAGAAACTTCAACAAACCTATTTCCAGGTAAAAGAAGATCTAAATCACTATTCTCCCGAAGTAGCTTCTTTAGTTACCATTAATCCCCTTACTTTAAATAAGATAAGAGGAATTTTAGATAAAGAAATTATTCTATTAGATTATTATATTACTGGAGATAGGATTTTAGTATGGGCTGTAGAGCAGGAGGGAATAAAGACTAAAGAGATAAACATAAAAGATATTAATCTTAACGAGAAAGTAGATGAAGCTCGGAAGGCTTTTACCGCTACCGAAGAGGACTATGAGTATCAGAAAATTTGTAAGGAGCTTTACCAGATACTTTTTGCTCAGATAAAACCTTTAACTGGCAATAAGACTACTATAGGAATTATTCCTCATCGCAGTCTTTTTTACCTTCCTTTTCAGGCTTTAATGATGGAAGATGGAAAATTTTTAGTAGATCGCTATAATCTATTTTATATACCTTCCGCTAGTGTCTACTCATATTGTTTGGGGAAAAATAGAGGAAATCAGGAGAGTTATCTCGGTTTTGGTAATCCCTCTTTTGAAGGAGAAAACTTAGCCCCCTTACCCTTAAGCGCAGAAGAAGTCAAAATTGTAGCTCCGATTTTTCCTTCTAATGAAGTTTTTGTCAATAAAGAAGCTACTGAAACAAAATTTAAGGAAATTTGTTCAAACTTTGACATTATTCATCTATCCACTCATGGCCTGGCTGATGACCAGAGACCTCTTTTTAGTGTAATTTGTTTAGCAAAAGATGAGCAAAATGATGGGGAAATTAGGGCTTATGAGGTATTTTCTTTAAATTTGAAAGCCAATTTAGTAGTATTAGGAGCTTGTCAGACCGGATTAGGTAAGTTAAGTGAAGCCGAAGGATTGGTTGGCCTGGTAAGGTCTTTCCTTTATGCCGGGACTCCCACAGTTGCAGCCAGTTTGTGGAGTGTATTTGATAGACCCACAATGGAACTTTTTATAAAATTTTTTAGATACTGGAAACAAGAAGGAATAAGTAAAGTAGAAGCCCTGGGTCGTGCTCAAAGAGAATTAGCGGAAGAATATGGTCTTCCCGTTGAATGGGCCGGGTTTATCCTGATTGGCGATGGTAGATAGTGAAGGTCTCAACAGGGTGAGGTGGATTAATTTTAAAAAATAGACTAAACGTTAAAATTAAAAATAAAAATTAGAAAGGAGAAGATATGATGAGAATAAAATGTAAATTTATTATAGGAATAGTTTTAATTGTTCTTGTGCTAAGCGTAGGGATAGCATATGGTCAGGGGAATGAATATACTGATCCCCAGGGTCGTTTTTCCTTTAACCTGCCTGCCGATTGGAAAGCTGCTGTTCCTTATGATTCTGCTCAAGCAGCTTATTTTGTTTATGCAGTGCAACAAGGAAATGTCGGGGAATTAATTATTATGATTGAAGAGTTACCCTTTAGTGCAAGTATAGATCAATATGCAGCAGCGTCGGAAGAAAATGGTTTTAAACAGCTTCCTGGCTATATACCCGGAACTCAACTTCCAGCAACTGTTTTTGGTCTCCCGGCAATAAAGAAGAATTTTACCTTTAGTCCCCAGACAGAACTAACTTTACAGTCTGAAGCCTTTATATTTATAAGTGGTAACTTTGCCTATACTATACTTTTAGATATTTTACCTGATTATTTTGCTCAAACAGAACCTGGTTTTTCCCAGGCGGTGGCGAGTTTTAAAGTGCAAGGTGGAGCACCGGTAGCAGCTCAACCTAGCACTCCTCAACCAGTAGTTCCATCAATACCCACTCCCACTCAGACAACACCAGTTCCATGTCCTACAGTAGAGCCAAGTACTCCGCCTCCAAGCAGCTCTGATATTGGTGGAGCACTACCGGCACCTAGTGCACCAGCTACTCCAGCACAACCAGTAGTACCAACACCTACCCCGACTATTCCCACCACACCGGTTCAAGCTCCGGTGACTGCCGGAATGAATATATATACAGATCCACAAGGGCGCTTTGGTATCCCTATTCCTGCCGGTAGCACTACTGCTCAAACCACTGAAATAGGTGTAGTCTTAAATACTCCTGATGGAGCCGGAATTGTGGCGATGTATACACAAGGGGAACAGTATGTCCAGGGTATGGTAGCCCAGATTAAACCCAATCATCAGTTTCACGGGCAAAGTCAGCTTCAAGCCGGAAGCAGACAGGCATTAGTTGAGCTTTATTCTGCGGTTAATCCTCAGAATAATATAAATTACGCTACAGTCGTTGTTACTTATCCCGGCACACCCTTTATGATAATCGTAACTGTTCCGGCAGATAAATATAATCAAGCTCAGTCCTGGATACTAGAGATGATAAAAGGAACATCCATAAGATAAAAACATACCAAAATCTGCCAGGGGACGATCCTCTGGCAGATTTTCTAAAAAAGCTTTACAGAGATTTTATAGATTTTTTCTTGAAAGAAAAGATAGTTTGGAGTATAAATAAATATATTATATATTTTAAATTTATAATGAAAAATTATCAAGAAGAAATAAATAAGTAAACTAATTGCTAAAGAGAGCCAATGGTAGGCGTTAATTGGTAGCAGAGGTTCCCGACTTTGACACTTAATCTCACGAAACCCCTTATTTGTCAACAAATTAAAAAATGAAAATGCACATTCTTAGACTACATTTTTTAATTCTACAAAGAAAGCTCACTAGTTGGGGTAAGATTTTTAGGTGATTTTATGCATAATAACCTTAAAATCTTATTACCCAAACTATCAAATTTGGTTTTAATAAGAAACTTACTTTTTTCTATCTTAACTTCCGCAAAATTCATAGAATTCAAGACTTCTTGAATTTTTTGTGGTGATGTTTCAATGACCTTTTATCCGGGGTTCGGTCCAGTAAAATATCGGTCTTACTTCCAGGGTAGTCTTCATTATGCGAAATGATTCTTCTATCTTCCAGAGGGCCTGATAGGCTTTAAGAATCTCTTTTGCTGTAAGATTCTTTTCGCTGGTCTCTATCCCATAATATCCATCAAACATCTCATCTTTTTTGATCGCCTCTTCATCGAGTGCCCAATGAATGTCTTTAGAGCTTTTTAGATATTTCTTTCCTCCTCTCCTGTTACTGGCAGTAATATAATATTTATTCTGGAGTTTTCTGCTGCTTTAATTGCCAGTGCAGGAAGCATAGGAGTGGTAATCCCCCCTTCAATACCAATGGTACTATATGCTCTCATTTCTAATGTATCAATAGCCCGATTATTTCTTAATGGATTTATTCCTCTTATATTTTAAAAAATCTAAAAAAATAAAGTTTTTTTACTGTTGAAAATATGAATAGATTGGTGTAAAATCTATTGGTGTAGTAAATAAAGGGCAAAGAAGGTTAAAAAAAGAAAAAGGTGTAGACTTACCTAAGAAATAAATGACTTTATTGGCAGCAATGATCATGGGGCTTGAAGGTTACAAGCCAAAAAGGGGAAAATTATTAGAAGAATTTAAGCTTAAGAAAGGAAGAGTTTGGGGTTTTAAAAATAGATTATGAAATCGATGAAAAAGAAGCGGTAGATCTTATTGTAAATGGTTTATTGAGATGAAAAATATTGGAGAAAGCGAAAAGAGAAAAAATTGAGAGAAATTAGCTGTAAGTGAACAGATAATAGTGAATAGGAGGAATAGTGATGAATAAATCAAAGGTTCAGCCAAGGGTGATTATTTTTACCTCATCTACATGTCCTTGGTGTCAAGCAGTGAAACGTTATTTACAAGAAAAACGCATTCGCTTTCGGGAAGTTAATGTATCTAGAGATGCTAATGCGGCAAGAGATCTTGCTCGCTTGGGGCATCAAGGTGTACCAGTAGTGTTTATAAATAATCGACCGGTGGTTGGCTTCAATAAACCGGAAATTAATCGATTGCTAGGTATTCGATAATGAAGAAAGGAGGTGTTTATTATGGAACTTCGACCATTAGATGACCGCGTGCTCATTGAAAAGATAGAAGAGGAAACCAAATCAGGAAGGATCATTGTGCCAGATACAGCGAAGGAAAAACCGAGAATTGGCAAGGTAGTAGCTGTGGGAACAGATGAAGATCTTCAGGAAAAAGTGAAAGTTGGAAATAAAATCTTGTATGGAAAGTATGTAGGAGATGAGGTAAAGTTGGAAGGGAAAGAATATTTAATCGTCCAACGGCCTGACATTCTTGCTATTATAGTGGACTGAGAATAGAGAGCAGGTGAGCAATACGACACGACACGACAGGAATAACTCCCCCTCTCTCGAGTAAAAAAGATTATCTTTGGCGGAGATGGAGATTCCTAAATTACCTCTGGGATAAAAGATTACTTTTCTTCTGCCACTTACCTTCTCTGCCGTTATCATTAAAGAAAAAGATAAACCAGTAAAACTCTATACTTATATCTCTTACAACCGCCAGGGGATTAGAAATTAGTTTAAACTAAGAGACAAAGGGATAGAAAGAACCGGAACGATAATGAATGGGACGACTGGTGGGAGACAGAAAGAGAACGAAATATTAGAGTAGATAAATATAAACCATCTCTATCTGCTTCTTATTTTAAAAAAGAAACCGAGTCTTTTCCTATTGTAAAGGGAACCGTCCGAGCACTTTCCGGACCAGATCAGGGGAAATCCTGGGTGGAGTGTTTTGCGAAAAGTTACTGAAGCAGGATATTACAAT
Source organism: uncultured Atribacterota bacterium (assembly GCA_964632105.1). Lineage (GTDB taxonomy): Bacteria > Atribacterota > Phoenicimicrobiia > Phoenicimicrobiales > Phoenicimicrobiaceae > Sediminicultor. The sequence continues at coordinate 1,064 of CAZWFH010000026.1, read as the reverse complement.
TAATTAATCAAAAAAGTATAAGAAAGTTGATACCGATATATTATCATAACCTAAATAAAATAAGGATAAGTATGCTTATTTATCTAAATAATAAGCCTTAATAGAATAAAAGGTAGATCTACCAAAAAGCAGAAAAAATTTTTCACTAAAGAAAATTAGACCCAGAGGGTTAATGTTGACAAAAATAGTATGAAAAGAAAGGAAAATTAAGATGCCAAATTATGATTTTGAATGTCATGATTGTCATGGAACCTTTGAGGTTAGAGCAACTATAAAAGAAATGGAAGAAGGCAAGATATCCTGTGTAAAGTGTAAGAGCAAAAATATCAAGAGGATTTTTAATGGCTGTGGATTTAGCACCCGAAAGACTTCGTCTTCGATAAGCTCAAGCTCTTGCAACTCCTGCTCATCAGGTTTTTGTTCAACCTGTGGATAAAAATAAAAATTTTATACAAATAAAAAATTTAAAAAGGTAATAGTTTAAATAAAAAATAAACTGTTACCTTTTTAAATTTTAAAAATAAATAATATTTTTTTAAAAGTTTGCAGGAATTCGGGGGAGGAGTGGAGAATAATTATTTAGTTAGTTAGTACTAGTTATCCGGGTGGCCGGTTACCCAGTTTACCAGTTAAAATACAAGTTACGAGTTGCAGGTTGCGAGTTACAAGTTAAAAAAAACTTAAGAGTGAACTAAAATCTAAAAACGAAATTCGTATCTCGTATTGCGTTAAGAAAATAGTAATGTATAATATATAGGAGCAGACCTTGTGCCTGCCCATGATGAGTAATGTGGGGTTCGATTCATCGAGCCCGCTGAAAAAACACCAAATAACCCGGGGTGGATGAATCCGCCCCTACCCAAAATCAGAATAATGATATAAAGCATAATAAACTAACAGCTGAAAACCGATAACTGTAAACTTGTAACTAGAAACTTATAATCTGTAATCTTAATTGGTGAATTGGGTAATTGGTCAATTGGTAAATTTTAAAAGGAGGTAGATAATTTCGATGTTAAAGAAAAAAAATATTCTTGGGATTAAATTGTGGTTGTTTGTATTGA
>CAZWFH010000025.1:0-13362 GCA_964632105.1 uncultured Atribacterota bacterium | reverse complement strand
AGGTTTTTAGAGATTATAAAGTTGTTCCGGTGGGTAAAAAATTTGGGACTCTTACAGTAGTAATAAATCATATCAATTATGAAGTGAGCACTTTTAAAAAAATTAAATCTGTCCCCACTCCAAATTTACTTGAAGATTTAAGACATAGGGATTTTACCATTAATGCCTTGGCCTGGAGAGAAGGGAAAGGGGTAATAGACTACTTTAACGGGTTAGGGGATATCAAACAAAAGATAATAAAAGGGGTAGAAGATCCTGTAGAAAGGATAAAAGAGGACCCGTTGAGAATGCCAAGGGCAATTAGGTTGGCCTGTGAACTTGATTTTAAAATAGATAAAGCTACCCTCCGGGCGATAGAAGAAAATAGTTCACTGATTAAAAAGGTTAGCCAGGAAAGAATTAGAGATGAGTTGATTAAAATATTATTAAGCAATTTCCCTAAAAGAGGAATCCAATTATTACATCAATTAGGTTTATTAAAATTTATTCTCTCTGAGATTGAATCGGCTGTGGGATTTTACGATGAAGGAAGCTACAAAGGAAAAGACCTATTTAGTTATATTTTAGATATGGCGGATAATCTTCCTCAAGATTTAGCCCTTCGCTTATCAATTTTGTTGCACGATATAGAGAAATCACAACCTTCTCATTCTAAAAGGGAAATAACCGATAGAATATTACACCGTCTTAGGTTTAAAAATTCTCTAATCAAGAAAGTAAATGTTTTAATTCGGGAAGATTGGCAGAAAGCCGATTTTTCTTCTAAGAAAAACATCAGACAACTCATTTCCAGGGTAGGTGAAGAAAATATTTTGAGCATCTTGGAATTAAAAAAAGATTATATGATGGTAAACAAGAGTGCTGATACACTTAGACAGATAGAGAATATAGAAAAAGAAATCAGAAAAGTTTTACAAGAAGTCCCCCCCTTATCCCTAAAAGATTTAGCCCTGACAGGTCAAGATTTGAAGGATTTAGGCTATCCGGAAGGAAAAAAATTAGGTCAGGTGCTAGAGGAATTATTAAATATAGTCCTCGAGGAACCTGCCTTAAATCAAAAAAAGATATTACTTGCTTGGGTGAAAAGCGAAAGACCCCCGGGACGCTGACCAGTATCGCCTTTTTTCGCCTGAGTTAGTGTAAACTTTAGTGGGGTAGTTAGATAAAAAGAAAAATGCTAGTTTTTCTATCTTTTTTTCTCTTTCTTAACTCGATACTATATACTCAATACTATATTATAGCTTATATTGCAAAAGAAGAAAGGTCAGAGTAAAATAGGATAAAATCCAAAAGTCAAAATAGAAATGCTCAGAATAAATTTATTAAGGAAGTTTAAATGCAAGTAATTAATGTTCTTAAGCAGGCGGATAAGCCAGTGTTTTCTTTAGAAATTACTCCACCGGAAAAAGGAAAAAGTATTCAAGGCATCTTTAATACCATTGATATGCTCAAAGAATTTAAACCCCATTTTATAAACGTGACCTATCATCAGCAAAGAGTAGTTTATACTGAAAAAAAGGGGATTATTAAGAAAATTCCGAAAAGAAAAAATGTAGGCACAGTTGGTATTTGTAGTGCCATTAAACATAAATACGGAATCGAAACTATTCCCCATCTTATTTGTGGTGGTTTTAATAAATATGATACCGAGGATGCTTTGATTGACCTGAATTTTTTGGGGATGGAAAATTTGCTGGTACTTCGTGGAGATCCTCGACTAGAAGAAAAAGAATTCGTCCCCGAAAAAGAGGGATATAAATATGCTTACCAGTTAGTAAAACAAGTACATAATATGAATCAGGGTAAATATTTAGAAGGCCTGGACAATGGGTATCCCAGCCATTTTTGCATCGGTGTAGCTGGTTACCCAGAAAAACATTGGGAAGCACCTAATATGGAACAGGACCTGCTTAATTTGAAAAACAAAGTCGACCAAGGAGCAGATTATATTGTGACTCAAATGTGTTTTGATGTAAATAAATTTAAAGAATTTGTAAAAAAAGCTCGAGCAATAGGCATAAATGTACCTATTGTTCCTGGGATAAAACCTTTTACTAACCGAAAACAATTGATAAGTTTACCGATAAATTTTCATATCTCTTTACCACAAGATTTAGTTCAGGAAATTTTGCAGGCTTCCTCTAAAGAAGCAGTAAGACAAGCCGGTATTGAATATACTATTTATATATGTAAAGAACTGCTTAAATTTGGCGTTCCCGGCATTCATTTTTTCTCCTTAGGTCAGGGTAAGGATGTGTGGGAGGTAGCTAAAGCAATCTTTTAAACTAATTCATAGAAGATTAATTATAGGGGTATTTGTAAAATTTGATTATGAATAAATTTTTATCTTTATTAAAAGACAAAATTATAGTATTCGATGGTGCTATGGGCACTAGCATCCAAGCTAAAAACTTAAACCTTGATGACTTCTGGGGTAGAAATGGATGTAATGAAATCTTAGTGTTCAGCAAACCACATATTATTCAAGATATCCATTCTTCTTTTTTGGAAGTAGGTTGTGATGTGATAGAAACCAACACTTTTGGCGCTAGTAAGTTGGTTTTACAGGAATACGGCTTAGATGAAAAAACTTATGCCTTAAATAAGAGAGCAGCCGAAATTGCCCGAGAAGTGGCAAGCGATTTTTCCACTCCTTCTCATACCCGTTTCGTTTCTGGTTCAATAGGTCCGGGAAATAAACTCCCCACCTTAGGCCAAATAGATTTTGATACTCTGACCACTTCTTATGCAGTCCAGATGGAAGGGTTAGTAGACGGTAAAGTGGATATGATTCAAATAGAAACTGCTCAAGACTTGTTACAAATTAAGGCTGCTTTGTGGGCTGTTTTCCGAGTTTTCCGAAAGAAAAAAAAGCACCTTCCCGTCATAGTTCAATTAACCATGGAAGAAAAAGGAAGAACTCTATTAGGAACCGATATGCTTACTGCTTTAACTGCTCTGGAACCTTTAGATATAGATATCATCGGACTTAACTGTGGCACAGGTCCTCAGTCGATGAGTGAACATGTAAGGGTTCTTTCTCATAATTCACCTCGTTATATCTCGGTTATTCCTAATGCCGGGATGCCAAAAAATAGAGCAGGTGAATTAGTTTATGACTTATCACCGGAGGATTTTACTATTCCTCTTTATAATTACGTAAAAAATTGGGGAGTAAACATTGTAGGGGGCTGTTGTGGCACTGACCCTCGACATATTAAATACTTGGTAGAGGCGGTAAAAGGACTTTCCCTTTTAAAAAGAGAACCAAAATTTTTACCTGCTTCTTCTTCTTTGTATGATACTCAAAAATTTTCGGTTACCCCTGGGCCCTTAATTATTGGAGAGAGAACTAATGCCCAGGGTAGCAAAGCTTTTCGAGGATTACTTGAAGAAGAAAATTGGGAAAAAATGGTAGAAGTAGCCCTTAAGCAAGAAAAAGAAGGAGCTCATCTTTTGGATATTTCTGTAGCATTAGTGGAAAGAAATGAAAAAGAGGATATGAAAAAATTACTCTTTCGTCTCAATAAAGAGGTAAAAATTCCTTTAATGATAGATACTACTAATTTTACAGTTATGGAAGAAGCTTTAAAAATGGTAAGCGGGAAAGCTATAATTAATTCGGTTAATTTTGAAGAAGGAGAAGAAAAAGTAAAAAAAGTAATGGATTTATGTAAAAAATTAGGGGCTGGTTTAGTAGGTTTGGCTATTGATGAAGAGGGTATGGCCTTTTCAGTGGAGAAAAAGTTGAATATTGCCCGACGATTTTACCAATTAGCTCTCAATGAAGGGTTAAATCCCTCCAATCTTTTTTTTGATACACTTACTTTTTCTTTAGCCTCAGGAGATAGACAATATTTTGAAGCAGGAAAAAATAGTTTAGAAGCTATTCAGAGAATAAAAAATGAGATTCCTCAGGTTTATACTATATTAGGAATAAGTAACGTCTCTTTCGGGTTAAAATCAGAACTTAGAAAGATACTTAATTCACTTTTTCTTCATTTTGCTCTGGAATCAGGGTTAGATGCAGCTATCTTGCATGCCGGGAAGATTATTCCCTTAAACGAAATTTCTCCTTCCCAGATAAAAATTTGTCAAGATTTAATCTTTAATCAGCGTACTCCCGAATATGATCCCCTGCAAGAATTGATAAATTTTTCTTCTCCCGGAGAAAGTAAAGAATCAAAGATTAGAGAAATTGCTTCTCTTCCTCCGGAAGAATCCTTACCACAGCACATTATAAGAGGTAGTAAATATAATTTAGAAAAGGCTCTGAATCAAGCTCTGAAAAAATATTCTCCAATAGAGATTATTAATCGTTTTTTATTATCTGGGATGAAAAGGGTGGGACAATTGTTTGAGTCCGGAGAAATGCAGCTTCCTTTTGTTTTGAAATCAGCAGAAATTATGAAATTCGCAGTTAGTTATTTAGAAAAATTTATGCCACAAAAAGAGAAGAGTTATAGAAGCTCCATAATTTTAGCCACTGTACAGGGAGATGTTCATGATATTGGTAAAAATTTGGCGGGGATTATTTTAAGTAACAATGGTTTTAGGGTAATTGATTTAGGAGTAAAACAATCTGCAGAACAAATTATACAAGCTAATAAAAAATATCAACCTGACTATATCGGATTGAGCGGATTACTGGTAAAATCTGCTCTAATTATGAAAGATGATTTAGAAATATTTAAAGAAAGAAAAATTTCTATTCCGGTTATTTGTGGTGGAGCGGCTTTATCTCACAGTTATGTTATTGAACAATTAGATCCTGCCTATTCAGGGAAGGTATATTACGCTTCAGATGCCTTTGCGGGATTGAAAATTATGCAGAAGATGACTGGGAAGAAGATAGTATCTTCACCAAATTCAAAATTAAAAAAACATTCAGCGATTATCCCTTCGTCCCGAAAAAGTTCTTCCCTTAAAGAGGAAAAAATATTACCTGCTACCATTCCTAATCCGCCTTTTTGGGGCACGAAAATAGTAAAAGATATTTCTCTTTCCTCCCTTTTTCCTTATATCAATAAAAAAAGTCTATATTTTAAACAATGGCAATTAAAAGTTAATAAACAGTATAATTCCTTATCTTCTGTTAAAGTTGAGGGGGAGACTATACTGAAGAGATTACAACAGCAAGCTCTTAAAGATTCATCTCTGCAGCCGAAAGTAGTCTATGGTTATTTTCCTGTGCAGTCTCAGGGAAATTCTCTGCTTATTTTTGACCTAAAGACATATAAATCCGAAATAAAACTAACCTTTCCCCGGCAGCAACACGAACCTTATTTATCGATAGCCGATTATTTTATAAAATATCCTAGTAAAAACAAAGACTTAATTTCCCTGATGTTAGTTACTATGGGAGAAAAGGCGGTAGAAAAGTCCAGACTTCTTTTTAAAAATAATGCCTATCAGGATTACCTCTATTGGCACGGATTTACAGTGGTTATGGCCGAGGCCTTAGCAGAATTTTGGCATCAGCAAATCAGAAAAGAATTACTTATTGTAGGTTCAGATGCCCCGGGGATAAAAGGTTTATTTAAAAAAGAATATCAAGGGGCTCGCTATAGTCCAGGTTATCCCACCTGGCCCTCCTTAGAAAAACAAAGAGAAATATGTGCATTATTGAGGCCAGAAAGGATAGGGGTCCGACTTTCGGAAACTTGGCAATTGATTCCCGAATTCTCCATCAGTGCCCTTATTGTCCATCACCCCCAAGCCCGATATTTTAGCCTGTAATTAATATAAATTTATATAGTCGAAACAATAACAAACAATAAAGATAAAATTTTTTTAGATTAGTTCTCCTTTGACTGTTAGATAATTTTAATAGAAGGAGTAAAGCTTAATGCAATTTAATTTAGTGGCTTGGATAATGAACCCCTTTGTTCTTATGATGATAACTGTTTTTTTGGGGGTGTTATTTGGCAAGATAAAATTTGGTAAATTTACTTTTGGAGTATCCGGATGCCTTTTTGTAGGATTGGTTATAGGGTGGTGGGTTTACAGATTAGCTAAGGCTTTTCCAAAAACTGAATCAGGATATAAGGAAGCCTTACAGTTAATCAAAAGCGGAGTAATCGATAAAAGTTTTTTTACCCTCTTTTTAATCCTTTTTATTGCTGCGGTTGGGCTGCTTGCCGCTAAAGATATAGGGATAATTATAAAGAAATATGGCTCGAAGTTTATTATCCTGGGTTTTTTAATAACTTTTGTTGGTGCTATGGCAACCTATGGAATGGCCTTAATTTTACCGGGGATAAATTCTTATGAAGTAACAGGGGTATACACCGGGGCTCTTACCAGTTCTCCCGGTCTGGCAGCTGCCCTGGAATCTGCCCGCGAACATTCTTCCCAATTAGCTGAAAATTACGATTCTTTATCCGAAAGAAAAAAACAGGAATTATTAAAGGCGATTGATTCACTCGGGAGAGCAAAAGCAAAAGACGCAGGTTTCCTAACCGAGGAACAGAAAAAGCAATTTATAAAAAGTGCAGAAGCCGGAATAGGTATAGGGCATTCTGTGGGGTATCCCTTCGGAGTGTTGATTGTAATCCTTGCCGTAAATTTTCTGCCGATAATATTTAAAATAGATGTTAAAAAAGAGCGGGAAATATTTTCCCGGGAAATAAATGAAACCAGAATAGGTAATCCTCTTAACATAAAGCAAGATACCGTTCGTTTTGATCTGACTGCTTTTATAGTAGCTTGTTTTTTAGGTTATACTATCGGGAGATTAAAATTTAATTTAGGACCACTTGGCTATGTAGGCTTTGGTTCAACCGGCGGAGTCTTATTAGCTTCATTAATTTTAGGACATATCGGTAAAATTGGTATCCTTAATTTTAGAATGGATAATAAAATATTAGGGGTTATTCGGGAAATTTCTCTGGCTTTCTTCCTGGCGATAATCGGGTTAAGATACGGTTTTTATGCCTTTACAGCTCTATCCGGTTCAGGAATTTATTTAGTTATCACTTCTTTGGTAGTCGGTCTGATAGCGATAATTATTGGTTATCTGGTAGGGAGGTACATATTTAAGTTAAATTGGGTTATGTTAGCCGGAGCTCTTTGTGGGGGCATGACTTCCACTCCGGGTTTGGGCGCTGCCATAGAAGCGGTGGGAAGCGACGAACCAGCAGCAGGATATGGGGCAATTTATCCTTTTGCCCTATTGGGAATGGTCATTTTTTCCATTATTTTACATAATTTGCCGATATAGGATTATCCGTGCCACCACCGGCTGGAAGACCACCTGGTTTGAGTTAATGAAAGTAGGAGAGCACTCCATTTTACAGAAGTGTTTCGATATTTTGGATACTGATTTCTTCGCGACAGATAAAAGGTTCAGCAAACTCTGTGCCAATAAGGTTTCCCCAGTAACGGTTAGAATTTAAAACCCATTCAAATAGCTGATGGCCTTCAGGCGAAGGCCCAAATTGGGATTCATAGGACCTTATTGCTTCAATTTTCATCTCCATCACTTTGGTTATATCCATAACAAAAGAAGGTTTAAAATTTAGTTTTAGATGAGAAGCAATATAATAATATATTTTCTTTACATAAAAGGGCCTGCCCTGCATCTCTGTTTTGGTGAGTTTTCCGTAGAAACGAGCAGCATCACAGATCTTTGAGGCAGCAACATGGTCCGGATGGGCATCTATCCAGTAAGGGGCAAAAAGGATATCCGGCTGAATTTTTCTGATGACTTCAGCTAATTCCTGGCGGACCTCTATTTCATCCTGAAGATATCGATTGGGAAAATCAAGAGTGATCCTCTCTTCAATCCCCAATATCCTGCTTGATTTTACACTTTCTTTTTTTCTGGTCTCCGGATCTCCTTGAGAAGTAGGCTCTCCGTCAGTTAGATCCACGATAGTAACTTTATGCCCTGCTTCGGTAAATTTTAGTATAGAGCCGCCCATTCCCAATTCCACATCATCGGGATGTGGACCGACAGCTAATATATTAAGCATTTTTTTACCTCACTATCTATAATTTATAATTTCCCCACTACTGCTCGGGCGATAGAAAAGGAGTGATCATTTATTCTTTTAAGGATATTGATGATATCCAAATGAACCCCGCTGGTCTTTTGGGAAAGTTTTATCCCCACATTCAATCGGTTGATATGAGTCTTACGTAGATTTATTTCTAAGGAATCGATGTATTTTTTCTGGTCGATTACTTTTTGAGCCATCCTCTGGTCCTGGAGAGCAAAAGCCCCGATAGCATTTCGAAGATTATTATAAACCTTTTGATGCATATTTTTAATTTCTTCTACCCCTTTTTCAGAAAATACCAAACTATGGTCTATCTTTTTTTCTACCAAAGGAATCAGATTTTTATCTATTAAATCTCCAATATGTTCCAGGTCATCGACAACGTACAATAATCTAAATACTTCTTTAGAATGTTCTTCGGAGAGGGTTTCAAAACTTATCTTGGTTAAATATTTGGTTATCTCTCGAGAGAGATTGTCCACAATCATATCTTGTGTACTTACTTTGTCCAGCAGTTTTTCATCATTATTAATGAATACCTTCATAACACCCAGGACCATCTCTTCTACAGCATTAGAAATTCGCAATATCTCTTTACTGGCAAGATAGAAGGCGATCTCCGGGGTTTCAAGAGCACCAGAATCTAAAAATTTAGGTTTTTGTAAGGACTCCACCTCTTCTGTTTTAGGAATAATCTTTTCTAAAAATCTGGCAAATCTTTCAGTAAAGGGAAGAAAAATTAAGGCATTACCTACAATGATTAAGGCATGAGCATTAGCAATTTGTCGGGGTAAGTTTACCGAAGATTTTTGTACCAGTAGAATTACTGAGGGAGTTAACAAAAAAAATACGATAACCCCTCCTAATTTAAACAATAAGTTTGCCAAAGCAACTCTTTTTGCACTCCTGGAAGCTCCAATACCCGCAAAAAGGACGGTGGAGCAAGAGCCCAAATGTGAACCCAAAATTATCGGAATAGCCAGATTTAGAGATATCAAACCTTGCATAGCCAGGGAAATAGTTAAACCCATAGTAGCGGTACTACTCTGAATTATACTGGTAAATAAAGCAGAGGCGAGTAAGGCTAACAAAGGAATATGTTCTAAACTAGTCAATGTTTCTTTAAAGAGGGTGTGGTCTTTAAGGGGAGAGACTGACTCGGACATCACCTTCATTCCCAAAAAGATAAAACCTATACCCAGCAAGATATTACCTATAAATCTCTGTTTTCTTTTTCTCCCCAAGAGCTTTAATCCAAATCCAAGAACAATTATTAAGAGGGCATAGTCAGATACCTTAAAGGCGATTATCTGGGCAGTAAGAGTTGTTCCCATGCTGGTTCCCAGCAAGATACCGAGAGTCTGACTTAAACTCATAATCCCGGTATTTACCAGACTTACCAATAGGGTAGAAGCTGCGGTACTGCTCTGAATAGTAAAAGTAATAATAATGCCAGTTAATAAGGCGATTAATTTATTTTTAGAAAGGGTACTCAGAATCTGTTTTAGTTTATTGTCGAAGGTACTCTTTAAGCCTTCGCTGGTAATCTGCATTCCATACAAGAAGAGAGCCAGACCGCCGATTAGACCCATTAGAACAAAAAACATACTATTCTCCTTTTTTTGTAAAACCTTGTTTGGCAGGTACTCGCATAACAGGGTAAATAAAATAGTCGTGTTCAAGAATTTAATTGATTATCTTGTATTTATACTAACGATTATTCACTAACGACTATTTTATGTCAGCCTTTTATATAATACCCCGAAAGAGCAAATTTGTAAATTATAATTCTGTATGATATTATATAAAAAATTGAATAAATAAGTGGTGGAGATTTAGAGAAAGCCATTTTATTAACCAGGGGGCTAACCCCTTTTATCTGATTTTAGTCAGATATGTCGGTTGATGAAATGGTTTTTTTATTTATTATGCAGCCAAGGAGAATGTCAATGAAAGCAGATGTAGTAATTATAGGAGGAGGAGTAATCGGGGCAAGCATTGCCCGAGAGCTATCCAGATATAGTCTGAAAATAATTCTTATAGAAAAAGAAGATGATGTGGCTATGGGAACCAGCAAGGGTAATTCCGGGATTATTCATGCCGGATATAACGCTGATTTTAGAACCCTGAAAGGAAGATTAAATATAAAAAGCAATCCCAGGTTTGATAAATTATGTCAGGACTTGAAAGTGCATTTTAAGAGGATAGGGTCCTTGGTAGTGGGTTTTACCGAGGAGGATCTGAAAAGATTAAGAGAATTAAAGAAAAACGGGGAGAAGAACGGTCTTGAAAATTTAGAGATAATTACCGGTAATAAATTATTTGAATTGGAACCCAATCTAAATCCTCAAGCCAAATACGCTCTTTATGCCCCTACTGCCGGGATTATTTCCCCTTATAAGTTTACTATCGCTCTGGCTGATAATGCAGTGATAAACGGAGTTAAAGTATTGTTGGAGACAGAAGCAAAAGATATCAGAATCAAAGGAAGACAGGTTTGCGGTGTAGTTACTAACCGGGGCCTGATCGAAACCAGAACGATTATAAATGCTGCCGGATTGCATGCCGATGAGATAGCTAAAGCTGCCGGAGACAGTTTTAAGATAAATCCTTTAAAAGGCGAATATCAGCTTTTTGATAAGCAGTGGGGAAGTCTGGTTAATCATATTCTCTTCCCTATTCCCACTAAATTATCCAAAGGAATTTTGGTGACTCCTACTGTTCATGATAATCTCTTGATCGGTCCTAACTCTTATCAAGTCGAGGAAAAGGATGACCCGGCTACTACCAGGGCCGGGATAAAGGAAGTATATGCCGGAGCTACAAAATTAATTCCTCATCTTCCCCATCAAGACTTGATAAACTCTTTTGCCGGTTTAAGAGCAGACATTGAAGGAAGAGATGATTTTATTATTGAGGCCTCAAAAAAGATTAGAGGATTTATCAATGTGGCAGGTATTGAATCACCCGGCTTAAGTTCTGCCCCGGCTATTGCCGAGATGGTAAGTGGTATTTTAAAAGAAGTAGTTAAAGAAATTTCTCCCCAATTAGAATTAAATTACAAGGATGATTTTGTGGAAACTTTAGTCGAGCAGCCGAGATTTGCAGATTATTTAAATAAGGTGGGAGAATGGCAGGAGATAGTAGAAAGAGATGCTGATTACGGAGGAATTATCTGCCGATGTGAAAAGGTAAGTAAAGGAGAGGTACTCAGGGCTATCTATCAACCGGTACCGGCCAGAAGCCTGGATGCTATAAAAAGAAGGACGAGGGCAGGGATGGGACGATGTCAGGGAGGTTTTTGCAGTCCCAGAGTTTTAAAAATTCTATCGGAAGAATTAAAAATCTCTCCTTTAAGAATAACCAAAAAAGGACCGAGTTCAGAATTTTTAAAAACTAAGACCAAAGATATGATTAAAGAAGCAGGAGTTAAGTTTAAAGATGAAGTTAAAATATGATTTAGTAATTATCGGAGGGGGACCGGCCGGGCTGGCTGTTGCCCTGGAAGCTAAAAGAAACGCGGTGAAAGATATTTTACTCCTGGAGAGAGATAAATATCTGGGAGGAATCCTTCCCCAATGTATCCATAATGGATTTGGTTTACAGTATTTTAAGGAAGAATTGACCGGACCGGAATATGCAGAGAGATTTATTGTAAAACTTAATGATAACCAGATTGACGTAAAGACCGAAACAATGGTTATAGAGATAACCCCCAATAAACGGATTGTAGCCATAAACAGAGACAATGGTTTATTACATATTCAGGCTAAAGCAGTTGTTCTGGCTATGGGGTGCCGGGAAAGAACCCGGGAAGCGATTGCCATAGCCGGGAACAGACCTGCCGGAATATTTACCGCCGGCACCGCCCAGAGATATATTAATATTGAAGGATATATGCCGGGCCGTGAGGTAGTTGTTTTGGGTTCGGGGGATATCGGGATGATTATGGCCCGCCGGATGACTTTAGAAGGAGCAAGAGTTAAGGCGGTCCTGGAAATTATGCCTTTTTCTACCGGACTAATCAGAAACAAGGTTCAATGTCTGGATGATTTTAATATCCCCCTAAGATTTAATCATACTATTACCCGGATTGAGGGGGAAAAGCGGGTAGAAAGAGTGACCGTCGCTCAAGTGGATAAAAATTTGCAGGCGATTCCCGGAACCGAGGAAAAGATAAGCTGTGATACCATCCTGTTATCTGTTGGCTTAATTCCGGAAAATGAACTAACCGGAGAAGTAGGGATTAAATTAGACCCGGTAACCAGAGGACCCGTAGTAAATGAAAACCGGGAGACAGAAGTGGAAGGGATTTTTGCCTGTGGAAATGTGCTGCATGTCCACGACTTAGCCGATTTTGTTACCGAAGAGGGAGAGATCGTAGGTAGAGCTGTAGGCGAATACCTCAAAAGGAATAGAAAGTTTCGTTCCCAATCTATAAAAATAGTGCCCGGTGACAATATTGCTTATGTAGTCCCTCAATATATAGATTTTATTGTTCCGGGAAGGAAGAAAATAAAAATATTTATGAGGGTAAAGAAAGCGGCAGAGAGGGTCAGGATTAATTTATTAGATGATAAAGGCAGAGTATTGGGTTCTTACAAGAAGAGGATTGTGACCCCGGGAGAGATGGTGAGCGTCTATTTACCAGAAGTTTTGTTGGATGATAAATTGAAAAATATTACTATCTCTATTAAAGGGGATTAGAGAGTAAAGAGGATGGAACAAAATAAGATAATATGTGTAAGCTGCCCCATAGGTTGCAGGATGACCATCCAGAGTAAAGATGGAAAGATTACCTCTATTATAGGGAATGCCTGTCCTAAAGGAATTAAATATGCCGAAGAAGAATTTATTAATCCGCTAAGAATTTTACCCACCACAGTAAAAGTAATTGGCGGTGAATTACCTTTAGTGTCGGTAAAGACGGAAAAAGCAATTCCCAAAAGATTATTATTAGAAGCTATGGCTGAAATTGCTGAAATTGAAGTGAAGGCTCCGGTTAAAATAGGTCAGATAATAAAAGATGATTTGATGGGAACAGGCGTAAGCCTGGTTGCCACCCGCAATATTGAGAGAGCTGATTATAACCTGCGTTCATAGTGTAAACTTTTAATTTTTTTCTCTTTCTTAACGCAATACTCGATACGCAATACTCGATACGAGTTCTGCGTTCCCATAAACTTTTGAAGTAACCAATTATATATGTTATTATTTTTATAGTGATTTAAAAATCAATATTTTGTATTTATATAAAATTATAAAATGAGGGAAAAAACTATAGATGCAAAACCTCAGAGACTGTTTTAAAGAACACCCCGTAATTGCCTCCATTAGAAATGATATAGATTTTAAATAT
>CAZWFH010000024.1:0-13523 GCA_964632105.1 uncultured Atribacterota bacterium | reverse complement strand
ACAATTTACTAATCTGAGCAGAAGAGACCTTTATACCTAATTCTCCGAAATCAATCTTTACTTTATAAGACGAATTCCTGGCTTCTTTAAAATCTAAGACTTCAATTATTCTGCCTACGCGGATATCTATTTTCTGAAAATCTTCAAATGTTGCCATAATCTTCTATTTCATCCTTTCAATCTCTTTATTGTGCTACTAATACTCCCCACTCTAATTTAGCATTCATAACTGTTTCTTTTTCTATTTTTTTATACAACTACCCCAATAAAGTTTATACTAACAATTATTTAAACGTTAAATCGAAAATTAATTATGTCTCCGTCTTCAATTATAGCATCTTTACCTTCAATCTTTAGTAGCCCTTTTTCTTTTACCACATGCATGGAATCAAGGGCAACCAAATCCTGATATCTGGCTATCTCTGCCCGGATGAAACCCCTTTCCATATCTGAATGCACTTTCCCCGCAGCTTTTTTGGCGACAGTACCCTTTTTAATAGTCCAGGCTTTAACTTCATCTTCGCCCACAGTGAAAAAAGATATCAATCCCAGGTGCTTATAACACACCCGTGATAATCTTTCAATCCCCGATTTTTTTAGTTCTAAATCTTCTAAAAACATCTGCCTCTCATCTGGTTCCAGTTGACTTATCTCCATTTCCATCTTGCCACAGATATTTAGACTGGCCATATTACCATTCTGAATAACTTGCTCTAATTTCTCTTTTTGAAAATAAGATTTTGTTCTAAATTGTTCTTCACCAAGATTCAGGGCGATAATAATCGGTTTTAGGGTATAAAAGCTAAAGCTGCTTATTTTTTTTACTTCATCCTCGGAAAATTCAAGGTTAGAAAGAAACTTATCATCGCTCAGTCCCTGGTTGCATTTCTCTAAAATCTCCATTTCTACTAATTCCTCGTAGGTCAATTTCTTTTTAGACTTTTTCAAACGCTCTAATCGATTTTCTACTACCTCTAAATCCCTGAGTAAAAGTTCATATCTTAAATTTTCAACTTGAATAATCGGATCTTTCTCACCAGCAACCGCCGGGTCTTCAAATAATCTTATTACAAACAGCAAAGCCTCAGCATCCTGAATAAGACTAAATATCTCTACTTTCTCTTTTGTTGACAACTCCGGAGAAATTCCACCGATGTCCACAAATTCAATAGCAGCATAAGTGGTCTTCTTGGGATGGTAAAGAGAGCTTAAATAATCTATTCTTTGGTCATAAACAGTGGCTATCCCTATATTTTTAGTACCTTTTGAGGAGTAAGCAGAAGTCTCTTTATGTTGACCGGTTAAAAGATTAAACAGAGTAGTCTTTCCTACTAAAGGCATACCTACGATTCCAATTTTCATTTCTTCTCCCCCCCATTTCGTATTTCGTATCTCGTGAATCGTATCTCGTAAAGAAATATGTAGTTTCATTATAACAAAGATTTTTAAAAATAAAAATAAAAATTCCTTTTTCGTATCGGATATTGTGTAAAGAAAGAGAAAAAAGAAATCTAAAATGAAAAATGCCGCCCCTCCTCCGTAGGACAGGCGTCTCGCCTGTCTATTTTGGTTTTTAATATTATTCAACTTAAAAGTTGGAGTAAATTCCTAATTCACTAACGACCAATTTAATTGGTAAATTGGAGAATTAGTTAATTGGTTGGTTGATTAGTTAGTTACCAGTTAGATATTCACCTGGTGCAAGAAAACCTAAAGATCGGTATTCAACTCAAAAAGAATGGACGAAAAGATATCATCGGAGTGCCTGAAATACACGTAAGACTTTCTTTCTCTCAGCCGGTCTTTCAGGCGCAAAAGATGCAAGCATAGATGGTCTTTTCTTAAGATGAAAGAATTCCACAAATTCTTTCAATTCAACGGGTAATCGCAGATCATGAACTTTCAACCCCAAGTCGTATCTTGTGTAGTTCCTTGCAAAGGCATCAACAATCTTACGGTCTCTCTCTGTCAATTTGGCATAATTGACTGCAAACGTCCTCATCCTCTTCGTGGACATCCTTCCTAAAAATTTCTTTACAAGATCTTTTCTCCCTTCTATAAAGGGATGCATTTCGCTTACCATATCAGATGCGAATCTCATCGTCTCGTATCTGTTAGACATAAAATTCGTGAATTCATTCATATCCGCTGTACAGAGTTCAATTGCCCATTCCAATTTCCCTTTTCTACTTAGATAAGAAAGTTTTTCTTTCCTATCAAGAATACTCATATATGTGGATAAGATTAATATGACCCTATCGTTAGGCCTTATTCCCTCGAGTTTCTTAAGATCATCGAGAAATGCATCCTTTATCTTTATCTTCATCCATTCATTGATAATGGGTGCAGGATCATTTAATGGATTTGGTTCAAGTTTCAGCCCTTTTATCAGCTTTCTTATCGTTTCTCCACGCACGGTTTTGGTTTTACCATTTAATATGGCAGATAGTTTTCCTCTGGATATATTTGAACTCACAGAAGCTGATGATATGGATTTCACAAACTTTTTCAGATAATTTCTCAATGAATTGGAATTTTTGCATATAGAGCCTTTAAGATCAAAGATAAAGTATTTATAGCCTTGAATGGTTTCTTTATAGTATTCCCTTGTACCTCTCCCTTGACCTGAAGGAAGATATTTCTGTAATGAATCTATCAAACTTGCAGTCTCACCCAATCTATGGTCACTAACTATCCTCTGGATCACAAAAAGGGTATCGAATACGTAAAACACATCTCTGGCATCTTCACAGTACCATCCGACCCAATACATTGCCTGATTTGCAAGTCTAAGTGCCCAATGAGGATGGCTATATCGCATATACCACGCCGAGTCGTTCAAAGTATCCATTATACCCGTAGGATGAGGAATGGACTTGGCAATTCTCAAGCCTTTGAAGTAAAAAGCTATACCTTCCGCAATATTTCCCATCTTTATCTTTTTCCTCGCCTTTCCCATAAGAATGAATACCTGTGTGGACCTATCATTTTGATAATATTGACTCCATAATCGCGTTTTTGGCAAGTCCGTTTCATTCAGATTCAAAGACGGATAACTCAACAGAGCGGTAGCGACTCTCTTTCTCGCCAATTTCGGCACCTGGTGAAATTCTCTTCTTAACTGGATGTACAATCTATCCCCTTCCGGCTTTTTAAGGTTTTGAAGTACAGAAAGTTCCAAGGACAAAAGCAGGTACTTAACAGTCTGGTCATCTTTACATCTTTTAATCCCTCGTTCTATACACTTGAGCTCGAGTGTGTATTCCTTTTGCCAATCGTATTTCAAAGCTTTGAAATATTCTTTCCAAGCAGAATTTATCTCATCCTTACTCAAAGCCCAATTCACAAAGGGCATGGCAAATGAACCATACTTCATCAGCATATCGATTACCTGAGGTACTTTTATGTTCATATAGATAACCCTCCCTCAAATCCGATTACAACTCCTATTTTAACACATTACTGTTCCCTTACAACCCGAATATTTATAAATACCAAAAACAGATAAAAATTATGCCCTTTAAACCTTTATTTCATAGGCGTTTTAAGGCCTGCCAAATTTGAAAATCATATGGAGAGGTATATACTTAAAACAATATAAATATTAGGGAGGGATTTAAATGAAAAAACTTTTCGTTTCGTTAGTTCTTGTTCTTAGTTTATGTATGAATATCGTGGTTTTGGGAGCTGAGTCTCCTAATAGCCAACAGGTACAGAGTTCTCCACCTGTTGTTTTTAGTGTGGAGAGATAAGTAGGAAATGTTCATAGCCCCGTTCCTTATTACTAATGGCATCATGTTTCAAGGGAAAAATCAGTTGGGCAGTGTTGAGAGAATGCAAAAACAGCAACTCAAAGCAATGTTTGTATTATGCACTAAATTATTTGTCAAAATTGTTTGGATAGAAAGTGAGTGATGCTATTCAATGTTGCAGTAATAGTTCTACCTTTATATGTTGTAAGAGATGAAAAATTACAAGAAAGGAGGTGAGTTCCACAATGAGTAAAAATGAGAAGAAAAAGGAATTAGAAAAAATTGATCCTAAAGAATTGGAAGATTTAGAATGTAACGTGATCAGATGTGTTATTAGATGCTAGAGTAAACAGCTTTATGACATAGAGGCAACTTTAAAGTTGCCTCTATGTCAATTGCTTTACATTTTATTCAAATTTAAGCATTAAATTAAAATATCCAAGAAAGTATAATGGAAATGATTTTGGAAAGTATATTAATTATCTTTTATATATTGTTTATGCCTTTGCTTCATGAAGCTGGCCATTTAATTACAGCATACTTTATAGGTGGAAATGGGAAAATAGTAATTGTAAAAAAAGTTCCTCCCTTGTACTATAGTAAAATAAAATTTGATATTGATATCTCTGATATGAAAAAATTAGTGCTAACAAGTTCAGGATTTACGTTTCAGTTTTTGTTTAATTTTGCTTTTTTATTACAAAGTATTTTTCCAAATCTTAAGTTGTTTAGTTTCTTATATTTAGGGGTTATTGCTTTAAATATTGTCCCGGTTAAACCCTCAGATGGCTATTATATCTTCCAAATAACATCTAAATGGAATAGAAAACTGATGAATAAATTGTTTAGACTTGCTCAATGGACAATATTTTATATTTTGTTTACAAGTGGAGTTATTTCAGAAATACTTATAGTACAAAATGCTATTGATCACAAGGGTATATTTAATTTATCTTTGGGAGTAATTAGCACTACAATTATAATAAGGATTATCGAAAAATTAATTCGTATTTATAAGAAAGGTTTATTTTATGGAGACCATAAAAAAGCCTGAATACATTTTTTATTCTGGAGAAGGAAAACTCATAGTTACGGATGGAAATTTTGAAGAATTTTGGAAAACAAAACGAGATAAACTTTCTTTGGAAACGCAAGATAAGAATCCTTATAATGAGTTAGGATATTTGCTAAAGAAATATCCATACAACTTTTTTAATTGCAAAGAATATTTTCCATGTCAACCACACGTATTGTTATTGGGGATCCCATATAAGCAAGGCTCAATATCTCCAAACACGACAGTCGACAAATTTCCTAAACATTTGAGAGAATTAAGTTGCAAATACCCGATTTACTCCCAGATAGAAGGGAATGGAACTTCTGGACTTTTTGATATTGGACAAGGTAAAAAATTGTTTAGGGGCTTAAAAATTAAAGATCTAGGAGATTTACTTTTACCCCTGGAGAGTTTAAATCATCTTTATGAAGTCATCTTTACAATTGTTAAAAATTTACCTGATCAAAGTGTTTTAATTTCAATTGGAGGAGATCACTCTATAACATATGCTATTCTGAAAACTTTTATTGAGCAGTTTGGAAAAGATATCATTCTAGTAATACTTGATGCACACCATGACTCTGGCTATAGAGTGATACCTCTCGAAGATATAAATAATAGCAACTTTGTGTTCCACCTATTAAAATGTGATAAAGTGGAAAAGATTCTTCAAATAGGTACTAGAGGGTTACGTTCTGTTTTTCAATTAAAAGAAGACCCAAAAGTATTTCGATTTCCAGATTTTTCTACAGATCAAATATTTAATAAATTAGATAACATTAAAAAAGAAAATCCCAAAGCTTGTTTCTACTTGAGCATAGACTTGGATTGTATTAATCCGATTGAGTTCCCTTTTGTTGATTCTCCCGTTTCAGGAGGACCTATGGGAATGGAATTATTAAATTTTTTAGATAGATTATTTTGCTTAAAAATCCCTTTCTGCGGAATAGATTTGGTAGAAGGCTCTGTTAGAAAAGGAATAGAAAAAAATGATTTACCGATTAAAATTTTAGCATACTGTTTAGATGGTCTAAAGAGATTATTTTTGTAGGATGTAGGATAAGGATGGATAGAAAATTATTATTATGGTTTTGCAAAGAACTCGTTAAGATCTCCCTTCTTTATGAAAAGTTTAAGGGGGTTTCTTTCGATTATTTTATAAGCTATTCAAATCTAATCAAAGAAATTCTTCCCATACAACCAAGGTCTTCTATTAGAAAGACATGGATTAATTATCGCATCCATAATATGATGACAAATATTTATAGAAAGCATCCGTATTTATTTTCAGGTTTTGATAAGATTATAGGAGTGGAGAATATAATGGAATGGGTAAAAGAAGGGGGGATATTACTTAGTTTTCATTATGGTGATTATAGATATGGCCCACGTGCTGTTGCCCAACTTTTGCTAAAAAGAGTTCCTAAACTAAAATTTATAATGCTTGTGGACCAAGAATCATATAATGAAGAAATAAAGCTGAAGTATAAGAAAGTAGGCGTCGAATTTATTATTGCAGAGCAAGTTAATATTGGATTAAAATTGTACAGATTAATCTCTAATAATAACTGGGTCTACGTTTATTTAGATGGAAATACAGGTGTTGGAAACGATAGTTCACCTATTAATGTGAATTTTCTTTCTTCTAAGATTTATATAAGAAGTGGGCTATTTCGATTAATGGGAAGGCTTCATAAACCTATTATTCCAGTAATAACGAGAATTAACGAAGGAAAAAGAGAGCTTATAATATATCCAGCTGTTTTTATTGAGACAAATAAGGTTCAGGAAGGAGCAGAGAAATGTTTTAAATATTTCCGAGAAGAGATATTAAAGTCCCCCGAACATTGGAGATTATGGTATAGACATCATTGGCAAGTTATAAATTGGGCTACAAACATTAGTTTTGAAAAGGATGAGAAGGCAATGAATATATTTTGCAAAGTGAAAAAATTAAACTTAAGATTGGGGAGTGAAGGAAATGTCTATAAAACTATTGATAAAGGATAGAATAATAAAAATCAAGGGAAAAAAGTATCAAAAACAAATGACTTTTTCAATAAAGCCAGATAAATATAATATTACTTTCAATTACTGGGATTATCTTGCATGGGCAGTTTATAAGTCACAAGTAAAAAAGTTTTTAATGTTAGGACTTGGTGGAGGTACAACGCTGGAAATTTTAAGCAAATGGAAAGTAACTCCTACTTGTATAGGCGTGGAAAACAATGAAGAAATGATAGCAGAGTTAAAAAGGAAAAGATGGTTGTCATATAGTAATCTATCTATTGTCATAAAGGAAGCTTGTACTTACATTGATAGTTTAAATCCTAATAACCTATTTAATGCTATAGTCGTAGATTTGTATGATACAAATGGATATGTTCAGAAAGCATATAAAGAAGAATATTTGAGAAAATATTTGAAGCATATCCCTGAAGATGGTTTTGTTTTTTTGCACTGTTTTGATCCATCAATGAAATATATTGCACTTAATTTTATGTTTCCAGAAAAATATAAACCCAAATCTATTACCTATAGCATTGCCAATGAATTGTGCAGGCAAGGTGCCCGAGTAGCTTTGATACCACTTTGGGAAAGCGCATTAGTAATATCTACAAAAAGTGATAAAGCTCTAAGATATTTTTTTAGTCGCCCCAAGAGTAACAACAAAGAGAATTTGAACGAATTAAATTGGTTGTCATCTTTTCTGATGTCCCGGAAGAAGACGATCAATGAATTGAAAGAATATGTGGGCTTGTATACTAAAAAAGAGTATACTTATAAAGTAATTAATCATAATGATTTGATTAGCTTGAATAGTTTACTTTCTTCCTTACCAGTTAAAAAAAGTCAAGAAATAACTAAATTGCTAAATATTAAAAAACAGAGCAATCAAAAACAAACAAAAAAAATCAAGGTATTAGAACTTCACTCTAATGGATTGGTGCCTATACAAGAACGAACATTGAATGTGTTATTGAACCTAAAAGCTCTTCTAACAAGTATTACAGAAGGATTTTCTCCTTTAGAAGGAATTAGTGAACAAATTCTAAAATATGCTGAAATCTCTCAGAATTATGGAGTAAGACAAATAGCAAGTTTTGCATTGGCTTGTCAGAAAAGATATAAAGAAGCCATAGACATTCTTGAATAGCATACCATTAATATTAATGGTATTAGTAGACAATAGGAAAAGAGGTTGAGAAACTATACTTACTAAAGATGAAAGCACAAAGGTTGGCCTAAAGACGAATCTTTTTAACAAGAATTTCTTACTGTTGTGGATAGGACAAATAGTATCTGCATTCGGTGATTCAATATACTACATAGCCTTGATGTGGTGGGTGCTGGATGTTACAGGGTCTTCAGTCGTACTTGGGAATGTATTTGCCCTTTCGGTACTCCCACGTGTTATAATTGGCCCAATAGCAGGAGTAGTGGTGGATAGAACGAGTAGAAAGTGGATTATAGTGTTGGCAGACTTGTTTAGAGGGGTTATTATTGTATGGATGGCTTTAATGGCATTGAAAGGTACCTTACAGATAGGGCATCTCTATGTCATAGCATTGTTGATATCATTCGCTGGGGCTTTCTTCTATCCTGCTATTATTTCGAGTATTCCAAATATAGTGTCTTATAAATACCTTACACGCGCGAATTCTCTATATACTACGGGAAACCAAATTTCGAATGTCTTAGGGCCTGGTGTCGGTGGGCTCTTAATAGCTATTTTCGGAGCTCCATTTGTCTTCCTGATTAATGGCATCACTTACTTCTTTTCGGGAATAAGCGAGATATTTATCTCGATGACTTCTCCTCCTTCCGCTAATATAACAATTAAGAACACCGTAAAGGATCTGAAAGAAGGTTTTCATTTCATCTTGAGGCGTGATTATTTGATGAAAGGTCTCATTACTTTCACCGCTTTGAGCTTCTTCATTGGACCAGTAGATTTGATCTTCGCAAAATACATAAAGATGGATTTGGGATACGGTACAAAGGAATTTGGCATCTTGATGACATTGTTTTCACTTGGGATTGTATCGGGAGGAACTTTTTTATCTATCTCGCCTGAGATAAAGCGAAAATATATCCCAGTAATATGGGGGATAGTTGGGATTGGTAGTCTGCTTATACTCTTTACATTGTTTCCTAGTTTATGGTATATATTTATACTGACATTTAAAATTGGATTCCTATTCGCATTAGTTAATATATTAATAAATGTATTCGTCCAAAAAACAGTACCAAATGAAAAAAGAGGACGAGTCTTTGCCATTATAGGAGCATTAACTAACGGACTTTTACCAATATCACTTGCTCTCAGTGGTTATGCTTTAAACATAGTTAGCGTTAGAATACTGATGATATTAATAGGAATATTTATAGTATTTTTTGGCCTATTTTTATACACCATCCCAAATATAAAAGAGAAAATATGAGAGTCAGAGTTAAGGCTTGCTGTAGTGATAAAGTTATAGCAAAAAATGGTACTCTCAAGAAAAGCCAGCGTGTCCTCCATATAATGTGCTCGTATGGGTTATGTTAGCTAAAAGTTAAAAGTATACTAATTTAAATCAAAGTTTTTAATTTTTTATACACATAAAAGCTCATCCTTATGCCAGAATCTTACTTCAGATAAACCAGATTCTTTATATTGTATTACAAAGAAAGTAAGTGATAAGAAATGGAGTTAAGATTAGAAATCTTAACTGAAGATCATGCAAGACAAATATGTTCTTGGAAATACGAAGGAATTTATTCTGTTTATAATTTTCCGGATTGGGATACTCTAAACCAACAAAGATGGGAGATAACAATAGAAGAAAAAAGAAAGAATGAATTTACTGCTGTTATT
Organism: uncultured Atribacterota bacterium; assembly: GCA_964632105.1. GTDB lineage: Bacteria > Atribacterota > Phoenicimicrobiia > Phoenicimicrobiales > Phoenicimicrobiaceae > Sediminicultor. Next base: position 3,853 of record CAZWFH010000024.1, on the reverse strand, counting down.
GATGAGAGTAATAATTTATGTGGGTATATAAAATTTGTAGAAAATAAGAATTTTGTTTTGGTTGGATTAGGATTAAAGCCTTCATCATGTGGGCAAGGTTTAGGCAATATGCTTATGGAATTGCTAAAAAATGAGTGCAAAAAGAGGTATGGCAGCAAAAAGATTGCTTTAGAAGTCCGGTCTTTCAATAAACGAGCAATCAAATGTTATGAAAGGGCTGGATTTGAAATAACCGATGTTTACCAAAAGGATACTTTAATAGGCAGTGATGAATTTATAAAGATGGAATATAAATGCTGACATAATATTTAAAAGTTTTAATATAGACATTAAGGAATAATAAAGTTAATTTTACAAATATCACCTATATTATGCTATTAGCGTTAAGGAATAAATAAAAATTATTACAGTATATGAAAGAGGTAGTTAATATTTCAAACCATTCAAAAGCATTTCAAGGCTTAAATCTTCTAATGAAAAATAATGATTTTTTACTTTTGTTTTTGGGAAGACTTGTTTCCAGCACAGGTTCAGCTATATTTTTGCTTTTCGCTCAACCATTAATAGTGGGATAAGGCCGTTTTCATATGGATTTGCAGGGGTCGTAGCTACTGTATTTCCCCTGAGTAGTATTTTTGTTACTTTTGGAGTTATAATTAGAATTATCGAATTTTTTTATCTATTAATTCCTGGTCAATTGCAAAATACAGGTTATTTACAAGATAAATCAAGACAATGATAATAAATCAGGTGTAAAGTTAGAGACGTTTTTTGAAGTTAATGTAGAAAAATGAAATTGCAGATAATTGAGCAGGGAGCAAAAATTACTTTTTCTTAATCTTAATTTTTCCATTTCTCATTTCATATACATAATTAGTAGTCTCTTTTAAGAATTTTTTATCATGAGAGATAATTATATAGGATAAATGAGGATGGCTATTTAAAATTTGGACTATCTTTTCGATAGTTTTATCATCAAGCCAGATTGTAGGTTCATCAAGCAATAAAATCTCCGGCTGCATCGCCCATACCGTAGCCAGAGAAACTAATCTTTTTTCTCCATAGGAAAGATTGTAAGTAATTCTATCTTCAAAGCCAGCTAACCCGAGAATCTCCAAAGTTTCTTTCAAGATTTTTTTAGTTTCCTGATGATTTTTTCTCAAGTTTAGAGGGCCAAAAGCAATATCTTCGGCTACAGTAGGACTGAATAATTGATCATCGGGATCCTGAAATACCAGTCCGATTTTTTCTCTAACTTCTACAAAATCATTCTCTACTTTTCGTTCTTTTCCAAAAATCTCAATCTTCCCTTCTGCTGGATGTAAAAGTCCCATAATAAGATGGAAAAAAGTAGTCTTCCCACTTCCATTGGGCCCAACCAGACCTATCCTTTCTCTTTTTGAAAAATTAAAATTGAACTTTTTAAATACATAATCCCGGGAGGGATAAGCAAAGGAAAGGTCGGTAATTTTGATTACAGCTTCGCTCTTTCTTTCTTTCACGGTAATAACACCAATCCTATAATGTAACTTATCATCACCATTCCCACTACAAAATCAGCTTTTTTGGAAACAAAATGATTTAAAGTCCAAAATTTTCCCTTGAACCCTCGGCAAAGCATAGCATTATAGACTCTTTTAGAGCGGTCATAACTCCGAACCAACATCATTCCCACTAAATAAGCATAAGTCCTGTAAGTATGGAAATTAGTCTGGGCTTTAAAACCTCTTATTTTTAAAGCATTATTTAATCTAATATATTCAGAGTGAATAGTTTGAGTATAGCGATAAGTAAAGAAAAATAACTGGGTTAGTTTATCGGGAAAGTGTAAATGACGCAAGGCATGAACCAGATTAAATATTGAGGAAGTAGAAAGAAGAGCAATCCCGGCCAAAATAATAGAGTTAGATTTTATGGTAATTAAGAGGGCATATTTGATACCTTCCTGAGAAATATTTAATGAACCTAAAGTATAAATATTTTTACCTGGGAAGGTAAAGGGAAGCATCAACCATAATAAAAAGATAAAACTATTCACCACTAAAAGACGAGAAATCACTTCTTTAGTCCTTAAACGGGCAACAGCCACTGCCCCTACAGCAAATAATAAAGCACCTGACAATGATGTATACTTATCGGTAACAGCAACAATTACTGAAAAGAATAAAGCTACGATAATCTTTATTCGCGGATCGAGCCTATGGAGGGGAGAATTCCCTTCTGAAAATTTTTCTTTAATCAAATTAACCACCTAAAAATATAATTTTAGATTATCTTTTACGACTTAAAAAATAAGCGACAATTCCAAAAATACCAATTATGTAACCTATTCCTCCGATTATCTCCGTAGGCGAAATCTTATCCTCTTGAGATTTCTTAATCTCTCTCATAATCGGCTTCAACTTTTCATCCAGAGTATCTTCAATTATTGATTGAATTTCTTTCAAGTTAACCAAAGAAGTTTCGGGAGAAATAACAGATACAGGTTCTTCAGGTTCTTCTTTAATAAACCCGGCAGCCCCCCTTAATTCATCTGCCGAAATACTATATTCTGCCCGATGTCCCATGCTGGCAGTAAGAACTATTTTTAAATATCCATCTCCGGGGGGGGTTTCAAAAGAAAACGCTCCTTCCTCATTGGTTAAACCTTCCAATAATTTATTTCCCTGGTTATCAAATACTTCAATCTTAGAATCTACACACTTTTTGCCATCACTAAAATAACTTTCGGTATAAATTTTATCTCCTTCTATATAAGCAAAAATACTTACCTTATGGGCAAAGACCGAAATATTTATCATTATAATAATTAAAAATATAAATATCAAAATTAAATACAATTTTTTTTTCATCTTATCTCTCCGATATGATTTTTGCTATACTATTTAATTAATCTTTGTAATCTAGACATAATCCGTGTAATCTGCATTAAATTCGTGTAATCATATATCTAATATTTCCGGTCTAACTTTCCTCAAAAATCCTATACAAAATACAGTTAACACTCCTTCTAAAATCATCACCGGTAGATGGGCAATTAGCACCAATTTAGCTACCTGTATGAAAGATTCTCTGGTAAAGACCAGAGCAGCAGCTACCATTATTCCACTTAATAATACCGCTAAAAATCCGCAAACAAAGGCCAGGATTAGGGCAATAAAATTATTCTTACTTCTAACTCCCCGATTAAATAGATAAAAACAGATAATAGCCGGCAAGGCCATATTAAAAGTATTTACTCCTAAAGTGGTAATGCCTCCAAATTGAAAGAGCACACCTTGTAAGGCAAGAGCAACCAATATCGCCGGAAAGGCGGACCAACCCAATAATACCCCTATAATTCCATTTAAAATTAGATGCACACTTGAAGGACCAACAGGAACGTGAATTAAAGAAGCCACAAAAAAAACAGAAGATAGGATTGCTACTTTAGGCACTTCCTTATGTTCCATCTTTTTTAAGCTATATCCTACTGCTGTAGCAGTCAAAGCTGCGCCTGTAACCAATACAGGCGCAGATAGTATTCCTTCTGAAATATGCATAAAACATTTCCCTTCTATCTATTTATTACATATCATAAGTTTTGACCCAGAACACTGCCCCTATTTCTACTGATTTTTCTTCTTCTCCATATTTTATCTTCTCTTCATCTTCATTAAGAGCGGCAAATCCCCACCAACCTGCTTTGGGCATAGCATAAGTAAATACACCATTCTGATCAGCTTTAATCACCTGCGTAATCATGGGTTCAGCAGGACATTTGACCTCGCCATCTTGATTGTAATATTCCACTTCTACTTCCGCATAAGGGACTGCTTCTCCCTTAACTTTTACTATCCCTTGAAAAACATTT
>CAZWFH010000023.1:0-14342 GCA_964632105.1 uncultured Atribacterota bacterium | reverse complement strand
CCATTCTTTTAAAATATTCTTTATCTATTTTTCTAATAATTCCCGGTTCTAATTTGGGTGTAATTCCGCTTACTCTTTCAATGTTTTCCATAATTGGACCAAGCATATCGAAGGAAACGACAGATTGCTTTCTAGATTCCTCTTTCAAAAATGATCTTAATTCTGGCTTTACAATAGTATAGATTACAAAACCTTTTTCTTTATTGATTTGACTTATTATCCCGGTAATATCTTTTTTAGATTCAATGTGGGCAAATAATTTCAACTTAATATCACCAGAATCAAACTGACTGAGCGCAGCATGAACTACATTTTGAGCGGTCTCACCGGTAGAATCAGAAATTATATAAACTGTAGGTTTATATTCGGCACTTTCCATAATTATTCCCTCCCCTCTTTTACCGAAACAATCTTAGATAAATCAGCTACCTGATTAAACAAGATTCCTATCTTCTTGATAAGCGAGATCCTATTCTTTCTGATCTCCTCATCTTTGTCCATTACCAGTACCTGGTCAAAAAATTCATCGACCGGTTCGCATAAATCTCCTAATAAATTAAATACTTTTTTATACTCTTTATTAGAAATAAATTCCTTTATTCGCGGATAAATATTTTCATAATTATGATATAAACGTACCTCTGCTTTTTCCTTTAATAACGATCGGTCAATCTCAGTTTCTTCACTATTTTTTGATAAATTTAATACCCTGCTTGACGAGTTGAGTATTTTCCCAAAAATGGGCTGGTTGCATAATTCCTCTATAACTTTTATCCTATGTTTAATATCAACTACATCTCCATCGCTATCCACAGCCAAAACTGCATCAATTACATCGTAGCGAATTCCATCTTCTAAGAAGATATTTTTTACTCTTTGTTTTAAAAAATATAATATCTGAGATGCAATCTCGTTTTCATCAATTTTTAATTCCAGCGAAACATTTTCTTTATATAAAGATAAAGATTTCCAAATAATATCTTTTAAGGAAATTTGCAGGTTATTTTTCAAAATTATGGCAATTTTCCCTCGAGATTGTCTTCTTAATCCGTAAGGGTCCTGTGATCCTGTTGGGGTTAAGCCCATTAGGAAACAGCCAATAATACTATCCACCTTATCAGCAATCCCTAAAATCATACCACTTTCAGTTAGGGGTAACCTACCCCCCGAAAAACGAGGAAGATAATGTTCAAATATAGCTTCCGCTACTTCTTTTCTTTCACCAGATAAAATTGCATATTCTTTCCCCATTATCCCCTGTAACTCCGGAAATTCTTTTACCATTTCAGTAACCAAATCTGCTTTGCACAAATGGGCAGACCTTAAAAGATCTTTTTTTACTTTCTGTTCAACCTGTAAACTATCCGAAATGTAGTCACATAACAATTCTAATCTCTTTGTTTTATCGAAAAGGCTCCCCAGATTTTCCTGAAAAATAACATTTTTTAATTTATCCACTCTTTTTTCTAAGGGAATCTTCTGGTCTTCATGGTAGAAAAATTTTGCATCCTCTAACCTGGCCCTAAGAACATTTTCGTTACCCTCCCTAATCTTAGAAGCATACTTCTTAGAGTTATTGATAATTACGATAAATAGGGGAAGCAGTTCATCTTTATTTTTAAAAACAGGAAAATATTTTTGATGTTTTTCCATAACTACAATTAAGACATCTTTTGGTAATTCCAAATATTTTTTATCATATCTTCCTAAAATTGCATTAGGATATTCAACTAAATACACTATTTCTTTTAACTGTTTTTCGTTTATTATTTTTTTTCCATTTATTTCCTTAATTATCTGTTTTAGATCTGTTTTGACAATATTCTCTCTAATCTGAGGATCGATTATCACATAGCTTTTTTCTAGCTTCTTGAAATATTCCTGAGTAGAAGATATTTTAATTTTTTGGGGTGCCAAAAGTCTATGACCATAAGTAATATTTTCAGAATCTAAACCATTTAGATTGAACTTGATTATTTCTTTGCCATACAAAGCAAGTATCCATCTTATAGGACGGATAAATCGCAATGATTTTTCTCCCCAACTCATTGATTTGGGAAATTGCATGCCCTTTATTATTTTAGGAAATATTTGGGATAAAAGGTCAATGGTTGGCTGGCCTATTATGGATTTGGAAGCAAAAATATATTTCCCCTTTTTTGTATCTTCGACAATTAAATCCCCCACATTTACCCCCTGGCTTTGGGCAAACTTTAAAGCAGGTTTTTGGGGCTGCGAATCTTTATTGTAAGCAATCGAATAAGCAGGTCCTTTAATTTTTTGAAAAATATCTTCTTGTTTTTCCTTAATGTGGAAGATGAATAATATTAATCTTCGAGGAGTGCCGTAAACCTTTATTTCTTTATAATTTATACTTGATTCTTCCAAATACTTCTTTGCTAACCGATTTAAATCTTTTAAGGCATTTTCCATATACTGAGCTGGTATTTCTTCGGTTCCAATTTCTAAAACTACATTATTCATTAAATTTTATCCTCTGTCTGATCTTTTATTGTTTAATTAAAGGAAAACCTAATTTTTCTCTCTGCTTTACGTATTCTTCTGCACATAATCGAGCAATATTTCTCACCCGGGAAATATATCCTGTTCTTTCTGAAACACTAATTGCTCCCCGGGCATCTAATAAATTAAAAGTATGGGAGCATTTTAATATATAGTCATATGCCGGTAAGGATAACTCCTTTTCTATTAATCTTCCGGCTTCTTTTTCATAAATATTAAAGAGATTGAATAACATCTGTATATCTGCTTCTTCAAAGTTATACTTAGATTGTTCTACTTCTGCTTGATGACGTATATCTCTATAGGTAATATTTTTACCCCATTTTAAGTCAAAAATATTATCCACATCCTGAATGACCATACCTAATCTCTCTAATCCATAGGTTATTTCTACCGGAATAATATCTAAATCAAGCCCGCCAGCTTGCTGGAAATAAGTAAATTGAGTTATTTCTAAACCATCTAACCAAACTTCCCAGCCTAATCCCCAGGCACCTAAGGTAGGGGCTTCCCAATCACCTTCAATAAATCTTATATCATGCTCTTTTCTTGATATCCCCAAACTTTCTAAACTTTTAAAATAAATTTCCTGTACATTTTCAGGAGAAGGTTTTAATACAACCTGGAGTTGATAATGCTGTTGTACTCTATTGGGATTTTCTCCATAACGTCCATCGGTAGGTCTACGAGATGGTTCAACATAAGCTACTTTCCATGGTTCGGGGCCTAATACCCTTAAAAAAGTGGTTGGGTTCATTGTTCCCGCCCCTTTTTCTGTATCGTAAGGCTGTTGAATAATACAACCCTGTTCTCCCCAAAATTTTTCTAAATTAAAAATTATCTCTTGAAAATCCATATTAGTATCTCTTCCCCTTATTTATAAATAAAATTCCCTCTCACAGAGATTTTCTGAAAACCCTTTGTCTGTTAAAGAGAGGGACTGTATTTTCTTAGTTAATATATCAAAATCGGCCTTAATTGTCAACGTAACTAAATATCGTATCGAGTATATAGTATTGAGTATTGAGTATATAGTATCGAGTTGAGAAAATAAGAAAGAGAGAAAGAGAAAGAGCTAAAAAACATAGAAAAAGTAGCATTCTTCTTTCTATCTAACTACCACACTAAAATTTACACTAACACATATATTAGCTTTCAAGTACATTTTTATGTGAGACAACGGGCAATAAATTCTTATTACCCAAAGAACCGTTCTCTGATACACTTGACAGATAGGTAACTAACTAATCCTAAGCGAGATACGATTCACGAGATACGAGATACGAATTTAGCCAGTTACAGAGACTTCAAAAATTCATCTGTTTTAAAACTTTTCTCCGAATGATAACCTATATATATATTAGTTATCTTCTCTAACTCTTTCATCTTATTATCAGGAATGGTAGCGTTTGAAATAGTAGATAAATGGGTAATTAGTATTTTTCTCAATAGTTTCACAAAATAAAGAGAGACATTAATGCACCCTTCTTTATCTTCAGCTACACAATTATTGCATAGCAGTCCGCCTTCTTTTATATTAAAATACATCTCTTTTTGGTCTTTTACACTTTTATTGCATCTACAACATTGATTAAGAATTGGCCTATAACCTAAAAGTGATATAGTTTGCCATTTGAAAGACAAGGTCAGCAGTTTTGGGTCATTAGCCTTCCTCAAAGCATGCAAAACTTCTTTTAATAAATTAAATAGAGCAATATTTATTTCCCGCTCCTCGGTTAATTTATTAACCATCTCCACACAGTTAGCGGCAAATGCAAATTTAATAACATCTTTGCTCGTAGAAAAAAAAGATTCTAATATTTCGGTCTGACTGACAATATCAATATTTCTACCTTTGTAAATTAAAAAAATAGAGTGAGTTAATATTTCCAAACTGCTTCCGAATTTGCTTTTTGTCTTTCGGACTCCTTTAGCAATAGCTGTTATCTTACCGTAATTTTTGGTATATATAGTAACGATTTTATCAGCTTCTTCAAATTCCGTGCTTTTTAGAACTATCCCTTCCGTTTTATATAACATATATATTAGTCAATCTCCACTATAAAAGATCCTTTTTACCAAAGGCCTCGGGAAGCAATTCTTTTATTTTTTTAATATTAACATCTCCCTTTAAATTCGCCATAATCAAAGGAATGTCTTCACCAAATTCTGATATCACTTGCCGGCAGGCCCCACAGGGAGAACAAGGTTTATCTGTATCGCCAATAACAGCGATAGCTTCAAATTTAGTTGAGCCCTCTGAAATAGCTTTAAAAATAGCCACTCTTTCTGCGCATACGCTCATACCAAAAGATGCGTTCTCAATATTGCAGCCGGTAAATATTTTTCCATCAGCGCTAAGAACAGCAGCTCCAACTTTGAATTTAGAATAGGGAGTATAGGCTCTTTTTCTAGCCTTTTCTGCTTCTTTAATCAATTTTTCATAATCTTTTTTCACCGCATTCTCACCTTCTTTTATTTAAACCACACCTTTGTTTCCTCTGGCACCAAATGAATCCATATATTTCCCTGGTTTAGATTTATAACATTCCCCTGTCTGTCATAATATACAGTCGGGTGGTCTTTAGACTTTTTAACCCACTTCGTTAAATAATAATTTCCTCCGTAAAATATCTTTGCTATACCCTCTCCTATAACCTCTACTTCCAGCCTTCCCTCTTTATCTCCTGATATTTTTTCAACCGGAACATACTGGATTATTATATTGGAAACAGTTACAGGTTCGAGAGTTTTGCTATCCTGATGGAGCTTAGAATTTATGTACCTTAAATATGTATTAGTTTCGTCTTTATGCTCGTAAGATATAGTATATTTTTGGTTATATTTAATAGTAATTTTGGTGGTATCCCCTCCTGACAAATTTAGTGTTCTTAGACTGATCAAATGGTTATCTAAATTTACCCTTTCCTGAAAACCCATTTTTCTACTTTTCTCTCTTATATTTTGAGTTTTAGTAAAAAGATTTATCCATCCTCCAATATCTTTATCCCGCCAATAAGGAGAAGGATAACGCATCTGATCTAAATTAACAATCCTTTCGCTCCTTAAGCTTTGCCCTCCACAGTGAGCAAAGATGGCAGACCACTCTACAGCTAATCTGGAAAAATAATACCTGCTACTTCTGACCGGCCCCACTATGGCCTCATCACTATTATTAAAAATGGCTATCAATCTGGTAAAAGGATACTCTACATTTGCTTCATAAATTATATCTGCCTTATTCAGACCAGTTTGGTAAATTACTTCTTCAGGTGAATTACCGATCATTATGGCTAATGGTCTTACAGTACTGGCATAAATATTATTATTTATAGCCAGACAAGCAAATATAACCAAAAATATTAATACAAACCCGTATAAAAATGATTTATTTAACATTACTTTCTTCATAATTTATCCTCTTTCTTTAGTTTTTAAATTATTTCATAATTTTTTGGTTTTATCAAATTCATCTTCTATCTCTCCAAAAATCTCCTCTAATAAATCTTCTATGGTAACTACTCCGGAGATTTTTTTATCTTTGTTTATTACTACCGCAATATGAACTTTCTTTCTCTGAAATTCTTTCAGAAGAATTGTAACCCTTTTATTTTCTGAGACCAGGTAAGGCGGATGGATTAAAGCTAATAAATTTATATTTTTACTTAACTTCTTTTCTAAATCTCCGATAAGGAAGTCTTTGGCGTAAATAAAACCTATGATATTATTTATATTATTCTTATAAACCGGTATCCTGGAAAGACCTTCTTTGTTCATTAATTTTACAGCTTCCTCTAAGCAAGTATTTTCTTCAACAGCTATCATATATTTTTGGGGTATCATTACATCCTTAACAAAAATATCATTTAAATTTAATATTCTCTCAATCATACTCTTTTCCTTTTTCTCTAATGCACCTTCCTTTTCGCCAACTTCAAAAATTAGTTTTAAATCTTTTTTAGTGAAAAAAACATTTAGAGGTACATGCTTCTTGCCGGTAATAAGTCTAATAATAAAGTTTGATACCCAACTGAAAAAGACTTCAAAAGGATAAAGGATATAAGAGGCAATTTTTAAACAGTAAGCTGCTTTAAGCGTAATTTTTTGTGAATTATTTTGAGCAACAGTTTTAGGAATTATCTCGCAAAAAACTAAAATTATTAGAGTAGTAAACAATATTGAAATAGTAACTCCTCTGTCGCCCCATATATGTATAGCCAAAGCAGAGGAAACCGTAGAAGATAGGATTATTGCTATATTAGTTCCAATTAAAACCACTCTTAAAAATTTATCGGGTTTTTGAATTAAATTAGACACTATTATAGCCTTTTTATCCCCTCTCTTGGCTAAATATTTAAGATGCAGCTTGCTGGTAGAGATAACTGCAGTTTCTGCACCGGAAAAAAAAGCAGCAATAAATATACACATAAATAATATAAAAGGACTGGCTTTAACCCACCATTCTGTCAAAATTCCCTTACCTCCTATGCATCTTTACCCGGAATATTGCTTTTAGTCTGCGGTAGTTCTTTTATTATCTTTACTCTTCTAATCCTATTTTTTACTACCTTTTCTATTATCATCTGAAAATTCTGATACTTTATCTTTTCATCCTTCTTAGGCACCCTGCCCAATAGGTCAAAAATAAAACCACCCAGAGTCTCGAAATCATTTTCTGGTATTTCAATGTTTAGAATTTCATTAATCTTGTCAATACTTATTATGGCATCAGCAATGACAATATTATCTCCAATTATTTCAAATAATTTTATCTCTTTATCGTATTCATCAATTATCTCGCCTACTACTTCCTCCACCACATCCTCCATGGTAATTAATCCTGCTGTTCCGCCATATTCATCAATAGCAATGGCAATTTGTATTCTGTCTTTCTGAAAAATATCCAACAGTTCATCTATTTTTTTATTTTCCGGAACAAAATAAGCTTCCCTTATTATCTCCTTTAAGTCAAACTTTTCCTTTGAAGTATACCATTGCTCGTATATACCTAAAAGATCCTTGGCATACAATATTCCGATAATATTGTCTATAGTTTCTTCATATACAGGGATTCTCGAATGCCCCATTTTTTTAATCAATTTTAGTATTTCTCCTAACTTGGTGCCAGAGGAGACGCAAGCCATATCTACCCGAGGGATCATTACTTCTTTTACTATAGTATCTCCAAATTCAAATATATTTATAATCATTGCATTTTCTTCTTCTTCTATTACCCCCTCATCCTTACCAGCATCTATCAGAGTTATTAAATCTTCTTCGGTAATTTCTTTTTTCTCTCTAACGCTTTTTTTACCAAAAAAGTAATACAGTGTACTAATTACTGATTTAAAAACTTTAATTAAGGGGAATAGCCCGGTTGAAATTATTTCTATCGGTCTGGCAACTCTTTTGGAAATTTTTTCGGCATTAGCAACAGCTAATGATTTGGGGACAATTTCTCCTAAAACAAGTATTATAAAAATCATTATTCCGCTGGCTATACCTACCCCTATATTTCCAATAAGTTTTATAGCTAAATAGGTAGCCAAAGAGGAAGCAGAAATGTTTACGAACACATTTCCGATTAAAATAGAAATTAATGTTCTTTGAGGATCATCAAGGAGCCTAATAATTGATTTTACCCGCCAATTATTTTCTTCTTCTTTTTGCATTTTTTTCAATTGCAGTTTATTAAGTGAGAAAAGAGCAGTCTCTGTACCGGAAAAAAATGCTGATAGTATTATGAAACCCAATAAAGCAACAGCTTCAAATATCAATATTATTAAATTAAGAGGGTCATCCAAAAAATAATCACCGCAACTTTTTAAGAAACCATTTAGTATATTCTAAAATATCGACCATTTTAATTAATTCAACTAAGATGATGTGTCTGTTTTTGCTCAGTTAGATTAGGAATCTAAATATAAACAATGATTGATTTTTTTAGATTCCTAATCTAACAGTTTTAAACCATAAAATTACTAAAAATTAGTACATCTTATTTTTGGTTAAATTATGCAAATTTAACTTTCTTCGATATTCTCATTTTTTGTAAGATTATTACTCCAGCCAACAAGACAATACCCACACTATCAGTTAATAATCCGGGTGTTAATAAAGCAAATGCACTAATAATTAATATAAGTCTTTCAAATATTTTAACATGGTCAAGAAGATATCCACCAGCAGCTGCTCCCAGGGCTAACACACCGGCTAAAGCTGTAACAATTAATAATAAAGTATGTCCAATTGTGCTATTTATAAATAACAGACCGGGATCAAGGGCAAATAGAAAAGGAATCATAAATCCCGCTACTGCTAATCTCACGGCAATAAAACCGGTTTTCATAGAATTTCCGCCGGAAATTCCTGCTCCGGCATAAGCTGCTACCGCAACCGGCGGGGTAAGGTCAGCGATTACTCCAAAGTAAAGGATAAATAGATGAGCAGCTAAAGGCTGTACCCCTAAGTCAACCAAAGCAGGTGCAGCCATAATAGATAGAATTATATATTTGGCAGTGGTGGGGAGTCCCATCCCTAATAAAATTGAGGCAATCATAGTGAAGAAAAGGGTTAACATTAGATTTCCATGACCTAACATCACCAGTCCATTAGCAACCTTTAATCCTAAACCGGTAAGAGTTACCGCTCCCACTACCATTCCGGCACAGGCACAAGCCGCCGCTACGCCTAGGGCACTCTTGGCTCCATCTTCAAAGGCTTCACCTAATTTCTTTAAATTTAGGCGGGTTTCAGATTTTACCATACTTATAGCCAAACTCATCACAATTGCCCAAAAAGCAGAGAATAAAGGAGTATACCCTTTTACCAATAAATATACTAAACCAATTATAGGAATAACTAAATGACCTCTGGCCTTTAATACTTTACCTAATTTAGGAAGTCTTTCTTTGGGTAGACTTTTTAATCCATATTTGCAAGCTTCCAAATGAACCATAGTACCTACTGCTATAAAATAAATTACCGCAGGGATTGCCGCAGCATAAGCAATTTTTATATAAGGAATTCCCAAAAATTCAGCCATTACAAAGGCAGCTGCTCCCATTACCGGAGGTAATATTTGCCCACCCGTTGAGGCGGCAGCCTCTACCGCTCCGGCAAAATCTTTTCGATAACCTATACTCTTCATTAAAGGAATAGTGAAACTACCGGTAGTTACAGTATTTGCCACTGAGCTTCCATTTATAGAGCCCATAAATCCACTGGCAATAACTGCCACCTTTGCTGGTCCACCGGTGGTATGACCGGCAAGAGCCATAGCCACATCGATAAAAAACTTACCCATCCCGGTCTTATTCAGCACCGCGCCAAAAAGAATAAAGAGAAAGACGAAAGAAGCAGATACTCCTAAAGGAATGCCAAATATCCCTTCTGTTCCTGAATATAAATGCTCTATTATTCTTTCCAATGAGTACCCTCGATGAGCGAAGAATCCCGGCATTATCTGCCCGAAATAAGAATATAATAAAAATACAGTTACTACTATGGGAAGAGCTGAACCAATAATTCTTCTGGTTGCTTCTAACACTAATATGATAGCCAGACCGCCCATTATTAAATCGAATGTAGTAGGTAGACCGGAGCGTATCACCATAGCATCGTAAAATGCAACTAAATAATAACACACTCCTGCTCCTAATATAGCCAAAATTATATCCAGAAAAGGTATTTTTTCTTTATTTTTGTCAAATCCTTTCTTGGAACCAGGATAAATAAGAAATGCTAAACTTAAAGTAAAAGCCAGATGGACTGCTCTTTGTTTTAGAGCTAACAGCAGACCAAATCCACCGGTATAAAATTGGAAAGCCGAAAAAGATATAGCAATAATAGAAATAATTATAGCCGCGATACCGAGAGGTCTTCTAATTCTTGATTCTGAATCGTATTGTTCCATAAGTTTCTGAACATCAATTTCTTTATTTTCAGTTTTCACATCTTCAACCATTTACAAGTTTCCTCCTAAGATAATTAAATAAATTATTCCTATTTATTTCAAGGGTTAATAATCTATCTCCTACTAATGAAGATAAATTAATTTCTTTGTCTTTAAAGTAAAAAATATTTTCTCTTATCGCCCCAATTCTATAATAAATTGGGGTAGGTATAATCCTGTGCATATTTTTTATTTTAAATCTACCCTCCTCTTCCACAAATATTTCATTTTCAAAAGTTGTATAAGGGAGCCCTGCTCCGTGATCGAGAAAATCAGTTTCAATTAATACAATTTGATAATCTTTATCAATGATAAATATTTCCCACACGGGAGTTAGAGCAACAGAGTGGGTATATTTTAAAATAAATTTATCCCCGGGTTGGATTTTTTGTTTAAAAATTAATTTATTTTCCTCAAAAGTTTTAAGTTCTAAAGTATATACTGATATAAAAAATAAAATTACAATAATAGCAATTACAATTAAAACTAATCCCAATACAATAAAAATATTTTTTTTCCTTTTCATAAACTAATTTCGGGTGCTATATAAATTATAATTTTACGTAGCACCCGATTTTCTTCCCTAAGTTTTATTTAATTAAGCCAACTTCTTTGTAATATAATTCTGCACCTGGATGTAAAGGTATTCCCATACCATCAAGGGCAGTTTCTAAAGTAATATTTTTGCCCTGGGAATGTACTTTCTCTAATACATCTCGATGTTCCCATAATGCTTTGGTCATTTTGTAGACTAAGGTAGGTGAGAGTTTTGCATCACATACCCATAGAGCTGGAGTAGCAAGAGCTGCAACATCTTCATCTACGCCTTTATACAGTCCGCCAGGGATAACTGTAGCTCCGTAATAAGGAATTGCTTCAACTAATTCTTTTATCTTTTCTGCACTAATTGGAATCAATACAATATCTCTTTTGGTAGCTATATTAATGATACTGGAAGTAGGGAAGCCAGCAGTGGTAAAACCGGCATCTATTTGGCCATCGATCAAACGTTGAGCAACTTCATTGAAGCTTAAAAAATCTGCCTTAATATCGTCAAAGGTAATACCATGGGCGTTTAAAATTATTTCAGCATCAGCAGCAGTTCCACTATTAGGTGCACCCACTCCAACTCTCTTCCCTTTGAGGTCTTCTATGCAGGTGATTCCGGAAGCCTTGGTAGCAACTATATGAATAGTTTCCGGGTATAAAGAAGCAATACCTCTTAAATTAGTAATGGGTGGTGTACCCTCTAATATCCCTGTACCAGTATAACACCAATAAGTTGTATTAGCTTGTGAAAAACCGGTTTCAATTTGTCCTCTGCTTATTAAATTACAATTTGCTATAGAAGCATTTCCAGATTGAGCAGTGACTATTAAATCTTCAACATTATTAGAAATCATTTGAGCTAAAGCTCCACCCAAAGGATAATAAGTTCCGCCGGTTCCGCCGGTAGCAATAGCTACAAATTGTTTTTCAGCAGCCATCCCAAAACTGAACATTCCCATTACTAAACTAAATGCTAATACTAAAATTAATATTGTCTTACTTTTTAACATTAATAAAATCTCCTTTAATTTTTAAAATATAATTTTATATACTTACTAAAAGCAAATATTTTGTAGGCCCTTACCTCACCTCCCATTTTTTAAGACTTTTTGTTTAGCGAATCTATGTTAAGCGTTTTGTTCTACATATTTACTTTTTGGGTTAAAATAACCTGAAAAAGTAAATAAATACAATTATCAATTTAATTATATAAAACATAGAGTTACAAAGCAAATATTTTCAAGATTTCGCTTTCTTTTTCCCGCATTATTTTATAATCTTTGTCTTTTCCGTGATCATAACCGGCTAAGTGCAATAATCCATGAATCAGTAATACTGTTAACTCTTTTTCTAGACTATGATTTAAGTTATCTGCCTGCCTTTGGGCAGTCTCTACTGAGATAATTATATCCCCCAAAAGTTTATCTCTCTCTGTTTCCGGAGATTTGACAGCTCCTTCCTGCAAACTAAAAGATAAAACATCAGTTGCTTTATCAATCCCCCGATATTTATTATTCAGCGACCTTATAAATTTATCATCAGTAAATAAAACACTGATTTCAGTTTTATCATCAACTTTTAGATGTTGTAGAACCTTTTTGATTATCCCTTTTGTTTTTACTTGATTTATTTTTATTATTTTCTGCTGATTTTTTATTAGAATTTCCATTCTTTTTTTTCTCTTCTTTTGCTTTTTTTATTAAATCCTCATCGGGATATTCTACCCGGCTGTGAAACATTCCAGTAAGTATCCGGGAAAAACTATCTCCAATTTTATCTAAGTCTTTCAAGGTCAAATCACATTCTTCCAGCTGGCCATTTCCTAAATTCTTCTGGATAATCTCCTTCACCAGGGTTTTTATTCTGGTTGCCGTAGGATTAGTTAAACTTCTGGTTGCTGCTTCCAGCGAATCAGCTAATAAAATAATTCCTGCTTCTTTAGTTTGGGGTTTTGGTCCGGAATAACGGTAATTCTCTTCGGCAACTGCATCATTAGCTGACCCATTTTCTTTTAAAGCCCTGTGGAAGAAATAAGTAATCAAGTTGGTTCCGTGGTGTTGGGCAATTATATCGATTATATCCTTAGGGAGTTTATTTTTTTTCGCCAATTCTATTCCTTCTTTAACATGAGAAGCAATTACTAAAGCGCTTAAACTGGGTTCCATCTCATCATGAATATTCTTATATGCCTCTTGATTCTCAGTAAAGAAATAAGGTCTTTTTATTTTACCTATATCATGATAAATAGCACCAACCCGAGCTAACAACCCATTACCCCCAATCTCTTCGGCAGCAGTCTCAGATAGATTTCCCACAACTATACTGTGATGATATGTCCCCGGCGCTTCCAATATCATCTTTTTCAGTAAAGGCTGGTTAGGATTAGATAATTCCATCAGTTTAAAAGAGGTGGTGATATCGAAGTAGCTTTCTAAGAAAGGTAGAATTCCGATAGTCAAAATGACTGATAAAAAGCCATTTAATACTCCCCATAGATTGTTTTGTAAAATTAGATAATAACCGTCATTATTGATTAAACCCAAAGCTGATATAGTAATGATATTAACTCCGGCAATAATTAACCCTGCACGGGTAAGGCTTGACCTTTGAGTAGCTTTCCGAATACTATATATAGCTACAATCCCGCTAATTACCGAGACTAAAATATAATTTAATCCGCCTCCCGGAATAAATCCTATTAACAAGCTTAATATCACGGTAAGTAATATGGCGATATTATGATTTAAAGATATAGAAATTAACATTGAGGCAGAAGCAATAGGCATTAAATATCCTGATGCCTGACTTGCTATTTTAGCGAGCAAAATAACAAAAATAGAAATAATACTCAGCAATATCAGTTTGTTTACATTTTCATAAATATCAGAATAAAAGTGGCTTAAATATAAAAAGACCATTAAAAGGCAGATCGCGGTAATCATAATTATTCCTATAATGTTGGGAAAATTTATCTTGGGATTTTTTAGACCTAAGGCATTAAGAATGGCGATATCTTCCGAAGTTACCACTTCTCCTTTTCTTATAATTATCTGCCCTTTTTGAATTGTTCTTACAACATCATCTACTGAAACGATAGCTTCCTTACGTCTTTTTTCTGTATCTTCTTCATTTAAAAATAAACTTGGCAGAAGTAAAGAGGTAGCAATCTCGCTGGCAATCAGGGCATCATGATGATCAAGAGAAATCTCACTGATCTCTCTGATTAATTGTTTTTTAGCGTGTTCTAAATCATCTTTTTTGATCCCTTGTTCCATAATTTTTCTAACGGAACTTTTAATATCTACCCTTATTTTCT
>CAZWFH010000022.1:0-14367 GCA_964632105.1 uncultured Atribacterota bacterium | reverse complement strand
GAAAAAAAATAGAGATACAAAAAAATTCGCCGATTCACCAATTGGCCAATTCTCCAATTAAAGGCTATATTGGAAGATAGTATATAGCGATAAATAAAAAGAACAAAATATAAAACAAAATTTAAAGTACAGGTTATAGGGGTGTATTGAATACTCCCCTATACGCCTAAAAAAAATGAAATGTAAATTAAAAGTAAATAGAAAGAGAGGATAGATAATATATGCAAATTGAACTGTTAACCCCCCTAAGTGGTATAATTGCCCTTATATTTGCCCTATTTCTTTCACTAAAGGTAATGAAAGAAAAGCCGGGAAATGAATTAATGATAGAAATATCACATATGATTGAACAGGGAGCCACGGCTTTTTTAAAAAGAGAATATAGCATTTTAGTATTTTTTATTATTATAGTTAGCCTTATACTGGGATGGCTGAGGAGCCCTATCACCAGCTTGTCTTTTGTGGTGGGGGCAATTTGTTCCGGATTAGCAGGCTTAACCGGAATGAAAATTGCAACTAAAGCAAATTCGAGGACTGCCCATGCTGCCATGGAGGGAGGAATAACTAAAGCATTAAAAGTTGCTTTCTCTGGCGGTGCGGTGATGGGTATGTCGGTTGCGGGTTTTGGATTATTAGGTTTAGGTACTTTATATTATTTTATCAGAGAACCGGAAATTATAAATGGATTTGCTTTGGGAGCAAGCTCTATAGCACTATTTGCCAGAGTAGGCGGAGGAATATTTACTAAAGCTGCAGATGTGGGAGCTGATTTAGTAGGAAAGGTTGAAGTTGGAATACCAGAAGATGACCCAAGAAATCCAGCAGTTATTGCCGATAATGTAGGAGATAATGTAGGAGATATTGCTGGATTGGGAGCAGATCTGTTTGAGTCTTATGTGGGCTCAATTATTTCCAGTATGATTTTAGGTGGATTACTATTTGAAGGAACCAAAGGAGTAATGTTTCCTTTATTATTGGCAGCTTGTGGGGCAATTGCCTCTATTGTAGGTTCTTTTTTTGTACAGACTAAAAACGAAAAAAATTTACACAATGCTTTAACCAAGGGGACTTTAGTAAGCGGATTTTTAGTAATTATTGCTTCTGCTTTTCTTTCTAATGTTTTATTTAATAGTTTAAATGTGTTTTATGCCACTGCGACTGGATTGATTGCCGGCATAGCTATCGGATTGATAACAGAATATTATACTTCCTATCAGTATTATCCGGTAAAGTCAATTGCTAAATCATCACTTACCGGAGCAGCTACTACCATTATTTCTGGATTAGCAATTGGTATGCAAAGTACTGCCATTCCTTTGGTTATAATTGCCACTACAGTTTTAGTAGGTTATAAGTTTGCAGGACTATACGGTATAGCAGTTTCTGCAGTAGGAATGTTATCAATTGTAGGAATGACCGTTTCGGTAGATTCTTATGGCCCAATTGCTGATAATTCGGGAGGAATTGCGGAAATGGCTAAACTGGATCCCAAAGTTCGAGAAATTACTGATTCATTAGATGCAGTAGGAAATACTACAGCTGCTATCGGAAAAGGTTTTGCTATCGGTTCAGCAGCATTAACGGCTTTGGCTTTATTCTCAGCTTACTGTAAATCGGTTGGTTTAGAAAGTGTAAGTATAACTAATCCGATAGTGGTAGCAGGGATGTTTATCGGTGGTCTTTTGCCTTATCTTTTTTCTGCTTTAGCTATAAATGCGGTAGGAAAAACAGCTTTCTTAATGATAGAAGAAGTTCGTAGGCAATTTAAAGAGATACCTGGTCTGAAAGAGGGAAAAGCGAAACCAGATTCTGCAAAATGTGTGGATATCAGCACCAAAGGTGCTTTAAAAGAGATGATATTGCCCGGGTTGTTAGCCATAATATCCCCCATAGTAGTAGGAATAGTACTTGGCCCTGAAGCTTTGGGAGGTATGTTAATTGGAGCGGTGTTAGTAGGAGTATTGTTAGCTATACAGATGGCTAATTCCGGAGGAGCCTGGGATAATGCCAAAAAATATATTGAAATGGGAAATTATGGGGGGAAAGGTACAAAAGTCCATGAAGCTGCAGTTATAGGTGATACTGTAGGCGATCCTCTTAAAGATACTGCCGGTCCTTCTATGAATATATTGATTAAAGTTATGTCAATAGTCGCTCTTGTGTTTGTTCCTCTGTTTATAAATTAGTATCGAGTATCGCGTGAAGAAAATTGGATTCCAAATTCACTAACGACTGATTTAATTTGTCAATTGGTCAATTGGTTAATTGACTTACTTAAGGAGAAATATTAATTGAGATTTTGCGACTTAATTATAAAGAAGAGAAATGGCCTAAAGTTAAATCAAAAAGAAATAGATTATGCTATCAAAGAATTTGATGAAGGCATAATACCGGATTATCAAATGTCTGCCATGCTGATGGCAATCTATTTTCAAGGAATGGATATCAATGAAATAAAATATTTAACTATGGCCATGGTTAATTCTGGAAAAACTATCGACCTTAGCTCTATTCCCGGAATTAAGGTCGATAAACATAGCACAGGAGGCGTAGGAGATACTACTACCCTCGCTTTAGTCCCCATGGTAGCAGCAGCAGGTGTTCCGGTGGCTAAGATGTCAGGAAGGGGTTTGGGGCATACCGGTGGCACAATCGACAAATTAGAATCAATCGAAGGGTTTAAAACAGAATTAAGTCTGAATAAATTTATAGATATCGTTAAGAAAGTTGGAGGATCAATTATCAGTCCTACTTCAGATTTGGCTCCCGCAGACAAAAAATTATACGCCTTAAGGGATGTCACCGGAACAATAGACAGTATTCCCTTAATCGTAAGCAGTATTATGAGTAAAAAATTGGCTGCTGGTGCCGATGCTATTGTATTAGATGTTACTACTGGCAGCGGTGCTTTTATGCAAGAATATAAAGACGCCTTGAAATTAGGTAAAATAATGGTAGATATAGGATTGGAATTAGGCAAAGAGACCGTGGCGGTAGTTTCAAATATGGATGAGCCCTTAGGTTTTGCTATCGGTAATTCTTTAGAAGTTAAAGAAGCCATTGAAGTTTTAGAAAATAGAGGACCGGAAGATTTACGTAACCTTTGCCTGGTTCTTGGTGCCCATATGCTAAAATTAGGCGGAGCAATAAAGAGTTATGACGAAGGAAAAAAAAGATTAGAAAAAATATTAAAAGAAGGGACAGCTTTTGATAAGTTTAAAGAGATGGTAACTGCTCAGGGCGGAAATCCGGAAATAATAGATAACCCGGAATTATTACCTCTGGCCAAACATTGTACTAAAATTAAAGCTGATATTAGTGGCTATATACAGAAAATAGATTCCCGATTAATTGGTGAGAGCGCCATGCTTTTAGGAGCAGGCAGAGAGAAAAAAGAATCAAAAATCGATTTATCGGTTGGAATTATTTTAAAGAAGAAAGTAGGGAGCAAGGTTAATATTAACGAAGATTTGGCCGAAGTGTATTATAATGATTCAGAAAAATTAAAAGAAGCAAAGAAAAAACTGCTATCCTCGTTTGTTATAGGAAACAAAAAACCGCAAAAATTACCGCTAATCTTAGCGACTATCAGTAAGGAAGGGATTAAGGAATGTGAAATAGCGTGAAGCGTATAGCGTTTAGCGTATAATTTGGATTAATAAAATTTGTCCTAATTAAATTGAAAAGCGAAAAACCATAATTCAAAATTCAAAACATTTTCTAATAAAATAAAGTATTATTTTTGATGTAGGGGTCGGATTTATTCGACCCGGGTTTTTGGTAATTTATTTTAGCGGGCTTGATGAATCAAGCCCCTACCTCCTAAACACCATCCTATAATAATCTTCTAATTCATGACTTCTATTTTCTTAGCGAGATACGATTCACGAGATACAAATTTGGCTCCTGGCTACTGAATTCTATCTTCTTCTTTCCTAACTCTACGCTCTACGCTAGTATTTCTTAACGCAATACTCGATACGCGATACAAATTTGGCTCCTGAATTCCACTTCTCTTTCTTATTTTCTTTACTAAATACTAAATACTATAGTTAGTGTAAACTTTAGTGGGGTAGTTAGATAGAAAGGGGAATACTGCTTTTTCTATCTTTTCTTTCGCTTTTTAACTCAATACTCAATACTATATACTCGATACTATGTATTATATACTATCTTATGCCTATTTATGTTATAATTTTAAGTGAATAAATTTAAAAAAGAGGGTAATCAGTTGGAAGTAATTATTAGTCATCAAAGTACTGATTTTGATTCTTTAGCTGCTATGGTGGCAGCTAAAAAAATATATAAAGACGCTCTTTTAGTGTTTACAGGATCCATAGAGAGAAATGTAAGAAAATTTATCTCTATGTATGGCGATTTGATAGAAATAACTCCTTTTAAGAAAATTAAAATAGAAGAAATTACTAAATTGATAATAGTTGATACTAGAATAAAAAGACGGATTGGCCCATTTGCTAATGTAATAAGTAAGAGAGATTTGGAAATTCATATCTATGATCATCACCCCTCCACTGCGGACGATATTAAAGGGGATATTAATGTAATAGAAGAAGTAGGGGCAACTACTACCATAATATTGAAAAAAATAAGGAAAATGAATTTAGAAATTAGCCCTATTGAAGCAACCCTGTTTGCCTTAGGGATTTACGAAGATACCGGCTCCCTTACTTTTTCAACTACTACAATTGATGATATAAATAGCATTTCTTATTTGTTTGGCAAGGGAATAAAATTAAAAGTTGTAGCAAATTTTATAAATATTGGCCTAAGCATAGCTCAAAAAAAATTATTAAATAGATTACTACTTTCTTCTAAAGAAATCTTTTGCAAGGGTGTACGCATTAATATGGCTAAGGCAGAAGTAAAAAATTATATAGAAGGGCTGGCTCTTCTCACTCATAAGTTAATAGAAATAGAAAATAGCGATGTTTTTTTTACTATAGTAAGGATGACAGACCGAATATATATAGTTGGAAGAAGTAGAACAAACTCTGTTGACGTTGATGAAGTTCTAAAAGAATTAGGAGGGGGAGGTCACTTTCAGGCAGCTTCGGCAGTAGTAAAAGATTTATCACTTGATGAATTAGAGAAAAAACTTATCAGGATATTAGAAAAAAAAGTAAAACTGGGAATTGTAGCGAAAGATATTATCTCTTCACCGGTTAAGACTGTTAATACTTCAACTTCTATCGAAGAGACGAAAAAAATATTATTAAGATACGGACATAACGGGATTCCGGTAGTAGAAGAGGGGGAATTAAAGGGTATTATAACAATGCAGGAAGTAAATAGGGCCAAACAGCATGGATTTGGTAAAGAGCTGGTAAGTAAATATATGTCCGATCAGGTAGTTAGAGTAAAATTAAATACCCCTTTAACTGAAATTCAAGAATTAATGATCGATTACGATATTGGAAGAATAGTAGTTGTTAACCAAGAAGATAAATTGGTAGGAATTATTACCAGAACAGATTTAATAAGAAATTTGTATGGAGAAAATCACATTCCTAAAAGATCATTTTCGACTTATGTTGAGACCAGCGGGAAGATGGAGAGAAAGAAGCAGATAGAATTAATAGAGAAAATATTTCCTGAAAGAGTTAAAAATGTTCTGAGTAAAATCGGGGAGATAGGTGATAGATTGAATTTTCCAGTTTTTATGGTAGGTGGATTCGTAAGAGACCTCTTTTTAGGAATTAAGAATTATGATCTTGACATTGTGGTTGAAGGAGAAGGAATAAAATTTGCCCGAGAGTTAGGCAAAGAATTGGGAGGAAGAGTTAGAAGCCACGAAAAATTTGGAACCGCAATAGTAATTTTAGCGGATGGTTTTAAAATAGATGTGGCAACTGCTCGACGAGAATATTATGAATACCCCGCGGCCCTTCCTAAGGTTGAGCTAAGTTCAATTAAAAAAGATTTATACAGAAGAGATTTTACTATAAACGCCATGGCTATCCAGTTAAACCAAAAATATTTTGGAAAATTAATCGACTTTTTTGGTGGGCAGAAAGATTTACGTAAGGGGATAATCAGGGTTTTATATAATTTAAGTTTTGTTGAAGATCCGGCGAGAATTATAAGAGCAATAAGATTTGAACAGAGATATAATTTTAAAATGGATAGGACAACAGAAGATTTTCTGAAAAAAGCTATTGATGATAAATTACTCTCCAGATTAAGAAAGAAAAGAATCACTGAAGAATTAATTCTAATATTAAAAGAAGAAAATCCGTTAAAATCTTTAAAAAGAATGGAAGAATTAGGAGCATTGAAGTATATTCTTCCGAAAGTTGAATTAAAGGAAGAAACAGTTAAAAGGTTAAATAAGGTAAAAGATAATTATAGCTTTTGGGAATGTAATATGCCTGACGAGAAAATACAACTATGGATGATATATTTTTGTTGCCTGATCAAAAATATAGAAAAAAATCAAGTGCAGAGAATTTTCAAAAGACTAATATTTAAGCAAAAATCTTTAGATAATATAAACTATATTTATTTAAATTTAGATCAAATCATAAAATATATATCGCAAAAAGATGAAATATCACCGAGCAATATCTATATAAAATTAAAAGGTTTGTCTAATGAAGTATTATTTTTAGCTATGATGGAAAGCAATGATGATATTGTAAAAGAAAGGATAGTTAATTATCTAAAAAAATATAAAAAAGAAAATCTATATATTTCAGGAAAGGAATTAAAAGAGCTACAGATTGAACCTGGTCCGATCTATTCGCAGATTTTAAATAAATTACTTTGTGCTCAGTTGGATGGAGAGGTAAAAAATAAAAAAGATGAAATTGGATTTGTGAAAAATATTTTAAAGGAAAGGAATAAGAAATAGAAAGATGTTGAATAATATATTCGAAATTGTCTGGAGCATACCGGCTGTTTTAATCGCCATTACCTTTCATGAGTACTGGCATGGTAGGATGGCTTATAAATTAGGTGATCCAACAGCAGCAGAAGCGGGAAGGCTTACTCTGAATCCTTTGGCTCATCTTGACCCTATAGGAACTTTAATGCTGCTTTTATTCCGATTTGGGTGGGCAAAACCGGTCCCGGTAAATTTTAATAGATTGAATCATCCTAAAAGAGATATGATATATGTTTCATTGGCCGGACCTATTGCTAATATAGTAATTGCAGTAATATTCGCCCTTATATTAAGGTTAAGTTATTATTTCATCGGGCAAATTACCATGGCACAAAGCAGCTCTTTTTTTAATCTATCGATAACTGTGCTAAAAGGATGGTTAATATTTCTACAGACAGGCGTAATCATAAATATAGCACTGGCTATATTTAATTTGATTCCCGTTCCGCCTTTAGATGGGTCTAAAATACTGTTGGGCCTTTTGCCTTATTCTCAGGCCTATAAATTTGCGAAGTTAGAACCTTATGGACCAATTTTCTTATTAATTTTGGTATTAAGTGGTATAATTGGAAAAGTATTATTTCCTATTGTATTTTTCCTATTTCGTTTGCTAGTATAAATTCGTATTGCGTATCGCGTGAAAACTAGCGGATAGCGTTTAGCGTAGAGCAAAATTAGCGTACAGCGTGGAGCGTGGAGTTAGGAAAGAAGAAGACAGAATTCAGAAGTTAGAATAAATACGTATCTCGTTAAGAATTATTAGTTGGTTGTCTGGTTAGTTAGTTAATAAGTAAGTAGAAACCAGTTAACTAATTAACTACATAAACAATCAACTATTTAACAAATATTGATTGGTAATAAGTATTGCTTTGCTTTATCAAACCTGTTTTCGCGCAAATAAATTTGATATCAAAAAATCGTAAGATAGATAATAGGCATTCTGTTTATGCTACTATACGCTAAACGCTGTACGCTATACGCTAGTTTTATACACTATCGACTAAATAGACTGGAAAACTGGTAAACAGGGTAACTGGGTAACTAAATTAATCGGTCAATCGGTCAATTAGTGAATTGGAGAATCGATTAATTGTCCAATTGGAGAATCGATGAATTGATAGATAATATATTTCAATAATAAAAATAAGAGAGGAGTATTTCAAATGGCAGGAATAATTTTTAGCGGAATGCGACCTACCGGCAAATTACACTTGGGAAATTATTTGGGGGCTTTAGAAAATTGGGTAAAACTTCAGGAAGAATACAAGTGTTTTTTTGGGGTTGTAGATTTACACGCTCTAACTACCGGTTATGATAAAACTGAAGATTTAAACGAAAACACTAAGGAGATGCTTATAGATTGGTTTAGCGCAGGTATTGACCCTGAAAGAAGCACTGTATTAATACAATCTTATGTCCCGGAACATGCAGAATTACACCTACTTTTTTCCATGATTACTCCCTTGCCCTGGTTAGAAAGAAATCCGGTATTAAAGGAACAGGTACGAGATTTAGGATTGAAAGATAATATTAGTTATGGTCTTTTGGGATATCCGGTTCTAATGGCTTCAGATATATTAATCTACAAAGCGAATGCCGTACCGGTGGGAGAAGATCAAGTACACCATATAGAATTAACTCGGGAAATAGCCCGGAGATTTAATAATATTTATAAGAATATTTTTCCTTTGCCCCAGGTAAAATTAACCAAAGTTCCCCGTGTACCTGGAACTGATGGCAAGAGAATGAGTAAAAGTTTAGGAAATACTATTTCCATATCCGATTCACCGAAAAAAATTGAAGAAAAAGTGAAGACAATGATAACTGATACCCAAAAAATAAGGTTGAATGATGTGGGACATCCGGATATTTGTGTTGTGTTTACTTATCAGGAGATATTTAATCCGGTTCAATCTGAAGAAATATCTTCCGGATGTAAATCAGGAAAATTAGGATGCGTAGAATGTAAAGAGAAACTGGCTCAGGCCTTAATAAATAAGTTTGACGGTTTCAGGGAAAAAAGAAAATATTATGAAAAAAATCTGAAAATAATTAGAGAAATTGTAATCGAAGGGAGCAAAAAGGCAAGGCAAACAGCTAAACAGACTCTCGATGAAGCAAAAAAAGCCATGAATTTGTACTATGAATGATAAGGATGTTGGTTTTAAGATAAATATTAATAATTTAGCTAGTTCTGTAGACGAATTATTGAGAAATATAAAAGAAGACATCATAGATATTGAACAGGTACCCATTAATGAAATAATAGATCAGTATTTAAAATATGTTATTCAAAACAAGAGTACTATTGATCTGAGCATTAGCGGTAAAACCATTGCTGAAATAGCGCTAATATTAAAAATAAAATCAGAAAATCTTCTTCCTAAACTGGAAGTTGAAACCAATGAAGAGGAAGATGATGAATATAATGATTTTATGATTTCAAAAGAAAAAGAAGCATATCTTCAGGAATATGACAAATTTCAAAAAGTGGTCAAATATTTAAAGGAAAGAGAAGGGACCCAAAATAATATCTATTTTCCGGCGATAGAAAACAATGATAAAGAAGATGGTATAGAAATTCAGAAAGTTGATTTAGCAGATCTTTTAACTTCTTTGGATAAAGTATTACAGAATACAAAAAAAGAAGATTTTATACCCTTTAAAAAAAGGACTTTTACTACCGCTTCCAAGATGAAAGAAATAATTAGTCTGTTGAAGGGCAGTAAAGAAGGATTATCTTTCGATTATTTCATGGAAAGGGCTCAGAGTAAGTTAGAAATTATTGTTATTTTTCTTTCTTTATTAGAACTTATATATTTAAGAAAGATAAGATGCTATCAGAAGAAAAACTTTGATAGGATAATGTTTAATCTAAAGGGAGATGCTTTAAAGTTAAAGAAAAATCAAAAAACAATTCAAGATGGAGCAATATAATAGAATGCTTATTGCTGGTATATAATAGTCCATTAACCCTTGACAAGATAAAAGAGATTACCGGTCTTGAGAAAAGAAGAAGTAGATCGATTATTAGTGAATTAATCTCAAAATGTGACGATGATGGCAGGCCATTTAAAATATATGAAATTGCCGGTGGGTATAAACTAGGTACCAAGCCCCAATACTCTGTCTGGGTAAAAAAAATCTTAGAAAATAAAAAAAAGCATCAAATTTCTAAAGCAGCCCTGGAAACAATGGCTATTATTGCCTACAATCAACCGGTAACCCGTTTGGAAATTGAAAAGATAAGGGGAGTAAGTTGCTCAGGGGTTTTATTTAATTTACTAAAGCATAAGTTTGTAAAAATTAGCGGGAGAAAGAAAGCACCTGGAAATCCTTTGCTTTACAAAGTTACCGACTTTTTTTTAATGCATTTCGGCTTAAAAAAAATTAATGATCTTCCCAAACTAAGCGAAATCGGGATTAAATAACATGATTGAAAGATTGCAAAAATATTTGGCGGGAGCAGGGATTGCTTCCCGGAGAAAATGTGAAGAACTTATCCTTCAGGGTCTGGTACAGGTAAATAATTCTGTCGTTACCGAATTAGGAACTAAAGTTAACCCTAAAAAAGATAAAATTGAAGTAAATGGGAAAGTAATAAAATATAAAGAGAATAAACATTATTCCTATATATTACTGAATAAACCTAAAGGATATTTAACTTCTTTGTCTGATCCTTTTGGCAGGCTGACTGTTTTAGATTTGTTAAAAGATGTAAAAGAAAGAGTATATCCGGTTGGTCGATTGGATTATAATTCTGAAGGATTATTAATTCTTACTAATGATGGTGAGTTGACCTACGCTTTAACCCATCCCGCAAAAGAAGTAGAAAAGGTTTATATTGTTAAAATAAAAGGGATCCCTTCTTCTGAAAAATTAAAAATGTTGTCAAAAGGAGTGATTTTAAAAAAGAATTATAAAATATCTCCTTGCAATATTTACTTACTAAAAACTATTAACGGAAATGCTATATTAAAAATAAAAATAAAAGAAGGAAAGAAAAGACAGATTAGAAAAATGGCTGAATATATTGGGCATTTTGTTTTAGAACTGAGAAGAATCCGGACAGGTCCCATTTCCTTAAAAGGCGTGAAACCGGGAGAATACAGGCATTTAAATAAAGAAGAAATTAAAAGTCTGAAGAAAATTATTTAGCAGTATCGAGTATCGAGTATCAAGTATATAGTAAAAAAGAAATAGCGTGGAGCGTACAGCGTATAGCGTATAGTGAGGAAGGAAGAAGACAGAATAAGATAGTATATAACGAAAAACGCAAAGCGCAAAACGTAAAACCATAGCTCAAAATTTAAAATTTGACTATGTATTATTGTATATTGAGTCTTATGTATTCTATCCGGTGTATTAAAACATAACGAAAATGAAAAACTAAAGAAGCAAGAAAAGAACTTAAAATTTACAGAAATAGTTTTGGGTTTTGAATTATGGTTTTTCGCTTTTCGCTTTTAATTTTTTACTACACGCTAAACGCTGTACGCTCTACGCTAGTTTTGTTCACTAACGACTAATTTAATCGGTCAATTGGTAAATCGGTCAATTGGAGAATTGTTGCATTGGCAAATTGGAGAATCAGTAAATTTATGAAAAAAAATGGTTTAATAATCGCTATAGATGGACCGGCTGCTGTGGGAAAGAGCACTATGGGTAAATTGATTGCCCGGGAATTGGGCTATACATATATTGATACAGGAGCAATTTACCGGGCAATAACCTGGAAGGTTTTAAAAAATAATATTAATATAAACGATGAAGAAATGATTTCCAGTATAGTTTCAAATACTTATATAACAATAGAGAGAGCGAACAAAAAGAGCCTAAATGATTATTATCACATCTTTGTTGACGGTGAAGATGTAACTGAGGAAATACGAAATCCCATGATTGACCAAAATGTTTCTCAGATAGCCAGGCTTCCTAAAATTAGAAAACAATTAATTTATCTGCAGAGAGAATTAGCTGAAAAAGGGAATATTGTAATGGAAGGTAGAGATATAGGTTCGGTAATTTTACCAAAAGCAGATATAAAATTATATTTTACTGCTTCTGAGGAGGAGAGAATTAAAAGAAGGTATAAAGAACTGATAAATAAAGGTTATAGTATAGATTACGAAGTAGTTAAAAAACAGATAATACAGAGGGATAAAATTGACAGTAAGAGAAAATATGCCCCTTTGATCAAGGCAAAAGATGCTATTCTTATAGATTCTACAGAAAAAAGTATTGAGGAAGTTAAAGATAATATTTTAAAGATAATAAAAAAATTTTAGAGAATACAAGGAAAAAACAAATTGAAAATAATATTATCTAAAAAAATGGGATTTTGTTTTGGAGTTAAA
Organism: uncultured Atribacterota bacterium; assembly: GCA_964632105.1. Taxonomy (GTDB): domain Bacteria; phylum Atribacterota; class Phoenicimicrobiia; order Phoenicimicrobiales; family Phoenicimicrobiaceae; genus Sediminicultor. The sequence continues at coordinate 2,106 of CAZWFH010000022.1, read as the reverse complement.
AAATCTGTAAGCTTAGCCCAAGATACTCTAGAAGAAAAAAAAGATAACTTATATATGTTAGGTTCAATAATAAATAATCCTCAAGTTATAGAATATTTTGCAAAAGAGGGAGTAAAGATAGTAGATACTTTAGATGAAGTTCCTGAAAAAAGCACGATTATAACCAGGGCGCACGGTATTTCTCCCACAATACTTAAAAAGGCCTACCAAAAAAAATTATCGGTAGTTGATACTACCTGTCCATATGTTAGAAAAGTCCAAAAGATAGCACACTATTTATACGAAAAGGACTATTTTATAGTTATCTATGGAGACAAAAAACATCCCGAAGTGCTAAGTTTATTGGATACGATTCAAAACAATGCTTTAGTGATAAATTCAATTTCCGAAGCAGAGGGAATAACTACAAAGGAAAAAATTGGTTTTATATCTCAAACTACTAAAAATATTTATAATTTTTATAAATTAGCATCTGCCCTGTTAAACAGAACTGAGGAATTAAGAATATTTAATACAATATGTAAATCTACCACGGAAAGACAAAAGAGTGTACTTGAGTTGGCAAATGAAGTAGATGTGATGTTGGTGATCGGAGGAAAGGAAAGCGCTAATACAACCCGATTAGCAGAAATAAGTAAGAATCGGGGAGTAAAGACCTATCATATTGAAACTAAAAACCAACTTAAATGTGAATGGTTCCATCCTAAAGATAAAGTTGGAATTACTAGTGGTGCCTCTACCCCTGATTGGATAACTAATGAAGTTATTGATAAACTTAAAGAATGGTGTGGTTAAGCAATTTTCTTTACTTTGCCGGCTTTTAAGCATTTAGCACAGACATTAATTCTTTTTACGGTATTATCAATATTAACTTTTATTTTTTGAATATTGGGATGCCACATTCTTTTAGTAACTTTATGTGAATGGCTTATTTTATTTCCAAATTGTGGACCTTTACCACAAATATCACATTTTGCCATTTTATATTTCCTCCTGTCAGTTATAAAAAATATTTAACAGTAGATATTTTATCATATTATATAAACTCTTGGCAAGTAATAATTTAAATAATTTAAAGTTTATAATATTTAGTTAGCTGGTTAAGGAAATAGAAGATAGGAGCTAAATTCAGTATCTCGTATCTCGTGAATCGTATCTCGTATAAAATACAGTAACAAGTAATATGTAATGAGTAATAAGATTAAATTTCAGAAATTATAAAAACAGGTACTTATTACAGGTTAATTATCACATGTTACACATTACATCCCTTTTTGGTTAGTTAGTTAATAAAAAGAGGTCAGAATACAAAATCCGGTTCTTTTTATCTCTTTATCTAAAAACTATAAACCGATAACTGACAACCGATTTTCTTCACTCGATACTCGATACTGGATACTCGATACTATAATATTATACTATACGCTAAACGCTGTACGCTCCACGCTAGATTTATTCACTAACGACTAATTCGAAAGGTAAATTATGAGAATTGTTGCTGGGGAAAATAAGGGTAATATATTAAAATCGCCTAAGGATTTACATGTTCGTCCTACTTCTGAAAAGGTGAGAGAGGCTTTATTTGATATTTTGGGGACATCTGTCGAGGAAACCTGTTTTTTAGATCTATTTGCAGGCACCGGTGCAGTAGGAATTGAAGCCTTAAGCAGGGGAGCAAAAAAAGTAATCTTTATCGAAAAAGAGCAAAAATGCATAAAAATTATAAAAGAAAATTTAGAAAAAACAGAGAACAGTCAAAATGCTGTAGTCTATAAAATAGATTTTATGTCCGGTTTAAAATTGTTAGCTAGAAAAAATTATCTATTGGATTATATCTTTCTTGACCCTCCTTACAACAGGGGACTGGTAAACATATCTCTATTAGAGATATCGAAATTACCTATATTGAGACATAGTGGTTTGGTGATTGCTCAACATTACAAAAAAGAAAAAGTTATGGAAAATCTAAATAATTTGAGTTTGTATAATCAAAGAAGATACGGAGAGTGCTATCTATCTTTTTACGATTATGTTAATATTTAATTAGTTAGCTAGTGCCACGTTAAATAATAAATGATATAATTTATAGTGACATTTTTAAAGTTT
>CAZWFH010000021.1:0-15779 GCA_964632105.1 uncultured Atribacterota bacterium | reverse complement strand
TTACCCCCTTTGATGCACTTGGCGGAATAGGTAAATTCTATCAAGTGTTTGGTGATGAGTACGATGAGATAATTAATGAATTAAATGAGGTGTTGGTGGCGTAATGAATTTATTAAAAGATAATTGGACATATGCAAAAGTTTCTGATTTCGCGGAACTACTCAGAGGTATATCTTATAAAAAAGATGAGTCAAGAAAGGAATCACAAAAAGGATACAAGCCTATGTTAAGATCGAATAATATTAATTATGAACTAAATTTTATTGATTTGGTCTATGTGCCTGAAAAAAAAATAAAAAGTATCCAGTTCATAAAAGAAGGTGATATCATTTTTGCTATGTCAAGTGGCAGTAAACATCTAGTTGGGAAATCAGCGCAATCTAAATGTAATTACGATGGAAGTTATGGTGCCTTTTGTGGATTATTACGAGTATCAAATTTAATGAATAAAAAATATGTAGGTTTATTTTTTAAAAGCCAAGAATATAGGAAATATATTTCTAGAATATCAAAAGGTACAAATATCAATAACTTAAAAAGAGATCATATATTAGAAATAGATTTTCCTTTGGCTCCTTTGAACGAACAAAACCGCATTGTAGAAAAAATCGAAGAAATATTTTCAGATTTAGATAAGGCAACCGAAGATTTAAAAAAAACACAGGAACAGCTAAAAATCTATCGGCAAGCAGTGCTTAAAGCCGCATTTGAAGGGAAATTATTAGAAATGGGTTTAGCTAAATATTCCCCCTTTTCAGAAGTTTGTGATATAAATCCCTCAAAACAAGAGATTGTTAAACTTAATGATGATTTAGAAGTTACATTTTTACCTATGCTAGCAGTATCTGAAACAGGAGTAATATTAGAAAAAAAGATTAAAATATTGAAAGATGTGAAGAAGGGATACACATTTTTTAAGAATGGTGATGTTTTACTTGCGAAGATAACCCCATGCTTTGAAAATGGGAAAAAGGCAATTGTAAAAGAATTAAAAAATAATATCGGTTTTGGAAGTACCGAATTTCATGTGTTGAGACCAAAAGAAGAAGTTATATCTGAATGGATTTATTATGGAATAAGCTTAGAGGATTTCAGAAATAAAGCAAAATCACAGATGACAGGAACTGCTGGACAAAAAAGGGTTCCAAAGAGAGTTCTTGAGTCGTATGCAATCCCAATTCCAACTAAACCAATACAAGAAAAAATTCTACAGGAAATTGAATCTCGTCTTTCTGTCTGCGACAAGCTTGAAGAAACGATCGAGCAGAGTTTAAAAAAGATGGAATATCTCCGTCAAAGTATCTTAAAAAAAGCATTTGAAGGAAAACTGGTTCCGCAGGATCCGAATGACCTGCCTGTTTGTGAACTTTTAAAACAAATAAAAATTAAAAAAGATAAAATGAGCAAAAATGGTAAGTAGATATTTAGCTAATAATGAGATAAATTTACCTGTATCAGGGCAAGGTAAGTGGTTTGTATATGCGATAGAATGCAACAATGGGAGTGTCTACATCGGGCAAACTAAAAGAATATTAGATCGATGGAAATTGCACCAGAAAGGTAAGGCTGCTCGATGGACCAAAAAACATGAACCAATAAGATTATTTTATTATGAAATAGTAGATTCATTTAAAGAAGCTTTAGATAGAGAAAAAAAACTGAAAAAAACAAGTGGGAGAAGATATTTAAAAGACTTATTAAAAATCGACAATCAGTCAGGCTCGTCTGCCGAAACATTACTGGAAAGAATAAATCAGGAAAAAGAAAAGTATTAATCAAGAAATAAAAAGAGGAAAAAAAGATGAATGCAGACACAATAATATCCCGAGTATGGAGTTTTAGTACCATCCTTCGTGATGATGGTGTCACTTATGGTGATTATCTGGAACAATTAACCTATCTGATATTTTTAAAAATGGCAGATGAATATTCAAAACCACCCTATAACAGGGATTTAAAAATACCGGAAAGATATAGCTGGCAAACTTTAATCGATAAAAAAGGTTTAGAGCTTGAGACGCACTACCTAAATTTGCTGAAAGAGCTTGGGAAAGAGTTAGGATTAATTGGTCAGATATTTATTAAGGCGCAGAATAAGATACAAGATCCTGCAAAGCTCTATCGGATTGTACAAATGATAAATTCTGAAAACTGGGCGATATTGGGTGTAGATGTTAAGGGTACTATTTATGAAGGATTGCTGGAGAAAAATGCAGAGGATCTTAAAAGTGGTGCCGGGCAATATTTCACACCACGTGTACTAATAAAAGCGATGGTAGAATGCATTAAGCCCGAACCAATTAAAACAATAGCTGACCCGGCCTGTGGAACAGGTGGTTTTTTTCTTGCCGCATATGACTTTGTTTCTAATCCTAAAAATTATTCACTAAATCAGGAACAAAAAGAATTTTTAAAATTTAATACTTTCAGAGGTTGGGAATTGGTTTCAACTACCTACCGGCTTTGTTTAATGAATTTATTTCTACATAATATTGGTGATATGAATAGCAAACCACCCATTACTAGAAATGACGCCTTAATTGCTGATCCCGGAGAGCGGTTTGATTATATTCTTACCAATCCGCCTTTTGGTAAAAAAAGCAGTATGACCTTTACTAACGAAGAAGGTAGACAGGAAAAAGAAGACCTCGTTTATAACAGACAGGATTTCTGGACTACAACTTCAAATAAGCAATTGAATTTTGTCCAGCATGTAAGAACTTTATTGAAAACTGATGGCAAGGCAGCAGTCGTAGTTCCTGATAATGTGTTGTTTGAAGGTGGTGCCGGAGAAACCGTCAGAAAAAAGATGCTTGAAACAACTGATTTACATACCATTTTAAGACTTCCTACCGGAATATTTTACAAGCCGGGCGTGAAAGCAAATGTGATTTTCTTTGACAATCACCCTGCAAGTAAAAATCCCTGGACCAAAGAAGTTTGGATATATGACTTACGTACCAATATACATTTCACTTTAAAGAAAAACAAGATGCAGTTTGAAGATTTAAAAGATTTTATTGAATGCTATCATCCTGAAAATAGAAATGGTAGAAAAGGAACGGAACGATTTAAAAAATTTACCTATAATGAAATAGTGTTAAGAGATAAGACAAGTTTGGATATCTTCTGGCTGAAAGATAATAGTTTAACAGATTTAGACAATCTCCCCGATCCTGATGTTCTAGTTGAAGATATCATTGAGAATTTAGAATCCAGCCTCGAAAGTTTGCGAGAAATATCTAACAATTTGAGTAAAGAGCAATGATAAGACAAGGAACAAGGCACTATCGTATGTAAATCTAAAAATTTTATTAGAAATTTTTAGATAAAAATATACATGATTTTATGAGGATTGCATCATTAATACCTATAAACATAGTTGAATATTTAATAATCAATTAAGGTTCATAAAGAATGGGATGGAAAAATACTTATGTATAATATTTATGATTTGATTAACTTTTTTAAGAATAATATCAATGTATCTACTGAGATTAAGGAATATATTGAAGCTTCTTTTGAAAATGGACAATTAAAAACCATTGATTTAAACAGTACACCACTTATATTTAAATTCAAACTTCTTGAAGAAATAAAAGGAAAGCTTTTAATTAAAAATGAATATTTTAATTATATGCTTTTTCTATTTTTGAAAGAAAAATTAGAATATTCTGAGATCAACAATTATGAAAATTATGGTGATTTCACAATAAAAGCTAAAGAGGAAATTGAGAAATTAAAACCATTTTATGATACGTGGAATAATTTTGAAATATTTATGTTTATTTATTTTAATCAGACCAAAGGATGGGATTTCAAGGAATACTTATTAAAATTTGACACAAAGAGTGAGTCCAGAAATTTCTTTTTCCTTAAGTTTAATTTTTCTGGAGCCTTACCTTATCTTAAAATATCGGAAGAGAGTCTTACTGAGATATTCTATCATTTGTTTTATCAAAAAAACCAAGATTTATCATTTGGCGAACTTTTTTTTAATGCTGTCCAGGAATATAGCCATCAACAACCTATAGACGGATGGAAACTTGTAAAATATATGATAAAAAATAAGAAGAGAGAATTTATTGTTTCTATTTTGGTTGGTTTATCCAAAGTTGATTTTAATAAAACATTTGAATATACAAAACAACTATTTCATAGAGAAAATTTCAGTCAAATTGCTATTTATGCTTTTGGTGTATTTGAATATGAAGATTACAAATATATAGAAGATATATTAAACCTGTTTGAGAGTGTAGACTCCGATGAAGAGAGTATTTTGGTTGCACTCGCAAAATCCTATGGTTATTTAGTGCACAAGCCATTGATTCAAGAAAACGGGAAAACAGATTACCTATTTGGAAAGCTCAATGCTTTAGCCAAAAGAGATATTTCAAAGGTGCAATATAATATATTGGTATCTGTTTTTAAAGAAGAAAAGCCAACTCATAGAGAGAAAAAATATGAATTATTGATGAATTTTACGAAGGTTGATAATAAAGACAAGGTTGTAATTAGTATAATTGAATATGCACTCAATACTTTGAAAGAAACTAAATTGATTTTGAAATTTATTGAAAGTTGGGTACTGAACCATCCCATTGAAAATTATAAAGAAATTTTCTCTTACCCGCTACATGAAGCATATAACAGGAACCCTACAGGATTTATTGAAAATTATCTCTCTCTACTCATCCACAACAAAGGAAAGGTTCGGTTTTATGCTAACAATAATACTGATTTCATTCAGATAACTGAGAAAAATAAAGAAATTTGGAAAGAACACCTTTGGAAACTTGAAAATAATCAATTAATCAAGTTTATAAATTCAATTCTTAGCGGTACTTTTAAGCCTGAAGAAAGAATGAAGCTGGTTTTAATATTGCTATATAAGAAAGATGATAAAATTTTTAAATATATTCTACAGCGTTTTGTATGGCTTGTTCATGATTACGGTGGGACGGTCAAGGAAACCGTTGAGACTTTCCTTGATAACCAGAATCCTCTAGAAAAAAAATTTATTGATTCATTCCAAATATGCTATAGAAAAATTGTCAATTTTTGGAAAAAGAAGAATATGATTAAAGAATTTAACCCGTATGAGAATCAGGCTGTATACGCTTCTAAGTTTGACAAAATTTTCTATAAAAAACAAAGTGAAGATTCAAGAAAGTCAGTAGAAAAACAAAGTGTTTTTAGCCAATTTTGTACCAAAATTACAATTAGCAGAGGTAGAAAGTTTAAAATTGGAACGAATGATCAATATTCTGAAATGAATGAATTAGAGACAGTTTTAATTATGCCCCGTACATATTTCATTTTTCCCGAGCTATATGATTATAAACGTAGACAGATGTTAGCAGACGACTGGGAGGAAAAATCATGATACGTTTAATGATTGGAGATTATTTACGGAATCTAAAAGAAAGAGATGAATTAGACTATCTCTTTCCATTTCTACTTGAACAAATGAGATACAAAATAGTGAAAACTGCCAAAACTTCCCATGGGCAGCCAGAATACGGGAAGGACATTATCGCCACTAAAACCGAAAAAGATGGAATTGAAAAGTTGTGTATTTTTCAATTAAAAGCAGGAGATGATGGTGACATTGATAATACAGTTTTTTACAAGCAAGATGGTGTCAGAGAATCTTTACTTCAAGCTAAAGATGCTGGCTTTAAAGATAGTTCGATACCAAATTTAAATAAATTACCTAAAAAGATAATACTTGCCCATAACGGTGAATTAAAATCAAATTTTAGAAATCTTTTCAATGATTTTATTGAAAATGAATTTACTTCCGCGGGTATAGAATTTGAACATTGGGATATTTACAAACTTACCGAATTGTTTTCAAAATATCTTTTGAATGAATACTTACTTGTCAAGCCCGAATTATTAAATCTTTTCAAAAAATCTTTAGCATTTTTAGATGTACCTGAATATGATTTTAAGCATTTTAAATTACTTGTAGATTATTTGCTTAAGTCGTATCCCAAGTATACGCCAAGAAATATAAGAAAAATAATTTCCACTTGCTGCATGATTGGAGCGATGATTTTGCATTATGCCAAAGACGCCGATAATTTGCATCCTGCCAAAAATTGTCTTACGTACATGCTGTTGAAAGTTTGGGGTTGGATTTTAGAAAAGAAAGCAATTAACAGCAAAAAAATCGCTATCTCTGAATTTATAAAATTACATATGATTCACTTTCAAATGCTTGAATTATATTTCGCAAAGACAATTTCGATAGCCAAAGAAAAGGATGGTTTATTCTCTGAAAAGGTTGGATATTTTGAGAAAATTGGTTATCCAATGCGAAGTTTTGAGTATTTAGCCTATTTAATTTACCAGTACCAAACATATTTTTTAATAACTAGTGATAATGAAAAAAGAAAAGAAATTACAAAAAACTTTAACGAATTAGTAAAAACAATTATTCATAATAATTCTGGTTGTTCCAGACCGTTATTTGACAATCATTCTGTTCCTATTGTGCTAACTTTAATCTTTTTAATAATGAATGACGAAAAAGATTTTGCTGCAAAGTATTTAAGCGATATATTAAATAATATTGCACTCTTAAAATTCATAGATGGTAAATTTCCCGAATTCACAAACAATTTAGATAGTTTAATAGAGTATTGTGCAACCGGTAAGCGCCCTGAAAATTATACTGATGAATCTTCTTATTTAATAAATACTCTTTTTGAATTTTCTGTGATTTTAGAAAGAAAAGAATTATTCGATGAGTTTTGGGAGATCTTAACCAAAGATCTCCATTTACTAGTATACTTTCCCCCAGAAGATATTATCGAAAATGAGCACATTTTATTTCAAAAAGAACTACTTGAAGAAGGAAAGACCGAGGTTTATAGCGATAGAAACACTTTTGGTAATGAAGAAGAGAAATTAAGTTCATATGAAAAATTTCGAAAACAAATTCTCAAAACAAATTCATTAGAATACAAAACGGATAAATTTGGCTTTAAGCATCTCAGGATACTTGCTCACATTTATTTTAAAACTCCATTTTTCCCTGATGAATGGAGACATTTTATAGTATGACAGACGGTTGTAATAGCTCAATAATTCGGTAATTTTTAACGGAAAACCTATGGAGCCTGAGGATTTTCTAACCGGATGGTTGAGATTTTAGGTATTATTATAAATAGACGTCCTAAAGGAACCCCTCGTAAAAGGAAAAATTAAGTTATAGAAAAAATAAGATGTGTCCCTATTTAAATTCAATTATTCAGTAGGAGTCTATTTTAGGAGGTTCGTACGCGAATGAATAAGAATAAACATGCTATTGTCCAAGGTATTGTCATCGGTCGTAAAAACTTAATAGAGTTTATCGTAGTCGCAATCTTGCTAGCCTTTGGGGTAAACTTAATCGCAGGTCATATTTTTGCTTTAACAATAATTAGCCCCCTTGTAACCATATTAGTGGGTGCTGTTCTTTGTTTTGGCTCAATGTTGTATCTAGCGGCTAGTCTATTTGGTAGACGTGTTGAAAGTCGCACTTATGAAGCATTTCTCATCTACAATAAGAAGAAAAATGAGATTATTCCTGTGCCAAGGTACGAATTTTCTGAAGATATCTGTGAGTACCTCCAGGGTGCTTTCATGGAGAATCCTGCACTAAAGACTCTCTGGGAAAAAGAGGCCCTTAAAGATCTTTCTATTCCAGATCAAATAAACAATAAACGCAAATATTGCAAGTCTGTTCAAATCCTTTCAGAGGCTGCAGAGTACTTCGTGTTAGATAGGCTCTCCATGCATCTTGATGACTACTTCAATGATCAAAGTTTCAAGAAGGAAAAACTAAAAGAATATGGTAGGCACGATGTCCCTGAAGTGCTTCTGACGAATCGTTTTCTCAATATGTTCTCAAGACCAATGGAAGAGCGGTCAGCTTTTGTGGATGATACATTTAGGGAAAAAATACTCCCTGGAGAGGTAATAGGTGCATATAACCCTGATGGAACTATCTACGAAAAGTTCAGTCTGGTTTTGCCAAAGAAAAGTGTCGTTCGAAGGCCGAAAGATAATAAAATCGAAATAGAAACAGAAAAGTTAAAGATTTCTATAGCAGTTCGATTCGATGGCTACTCTGCTGGGCTTCCTTGCGGGTTTGAAGAAAATTATATGGGAATCAATGATTTTAGGAATACTAATGGCTATCAATTAAATATTGATATACAAGTCTTAATGAAATTAAAAGCTTTATTTACAAGAACAGGTTGGGAATACTACCATTGGGTCGATTCCTTTCTTAATAAAATCGAAGATGACATATCTAAAGACGCCTTCCTTAATCGTATCAGCTGGGAAACTACGTATACGCTCCTACAATGCATTAATCGAAAACGGGCAAAAATCTAAAAACTAAGACATAGGATCAAAACTTTATTTTAGTAGAATATAGGGCAATCCCATTTTCTTAGATAATTTATATTTTATTTTTAAATTAGATAAATGGGGAAGGTGTACAAGCGCAATAATTCGGTTAGTTTTTCTTACTTTTTGTAAGGGATTTGATAATTCAGACCTCCAAGTTTTTTAAGTAGTTATTAGAGGGAGAGCCTGACAATTTTCAGTCATTTGGTTTTTTGCTGAAGGACTTTTTTAGAAAAAGAAAGGTTTTATAAATCTTTTGTCGTATTAATATAAAGTTATTAAAAATAGGAAAGGTTATTTTTTTTCTGCTTGAAGCGTTAATAGGGTAAATATAGATTCTTAAAGTGTGAAAAAAAACTGTCTCTTGAAACATATATGATAATTGCTATTTTGGGAATATTAATTGAAATAAGATAATATTTTTTTATATTCCTAGTTTATTTAAAGAGGTTTTTAAAATGATAGATTGGGAAAAATTAAAAACATATGAAAATGCAAAATGGAAAAGTTTTGAAGAGTTTTGCTACCAAATAGCAAAACGACAATTTAATAATTCAGGTGAATTTACTCCAGTAGATGATAGTGGCGGAGGAGATGGTGTAGAGTTTTATTTAACACTTCCCAATGGAGAGGAATGGGGCTGGCAGGCAAAGTTTTATTACCCTAATCCGCGATTGAATATTTCTAATAGAAAGATTTCTATAAATAATTCTTTGAAAAAATCCACTGAAGTACATCCCAATCTAAAAAAATGGTTTCTTTGTACACCTAAAAATTTTACTGTTCAAGAGAATAATTGGTTTAAGTCTCTCAAAAGATTGGCACCAAATCAAGAATTAATACATTGGGGAGAAAGTGAATTTAACAATTTTTTAAGTAAACCCGAGTGTATAGGTATTAAGAATTATTTCTTCAGCGAGTTAGAATTAGATATAGATTGGTTTTCTTCTCAGGTAAAAAAACAAATTTTTAATGTTAAAGAAAAATTCATTGCACCACTTCATACTGAGACTGATACTGATTTTAAAATCCATTGTCTTTTGGCGGATTTAGAATTTATAGAATTTATAAAAGGGAATTTGAAAAAAATAGAATGTGAACTAGAGAATTTTTTAGAGAAAAAAAATGAATTTGAGAAGATAAATTTAAATCGAATTTCTGCTGACTTACAGACAAAAATATTAAAAGCATTAAATAATCTTGATGAATGTCAAAAGGAAATAATACCACATATTAAAAACATTTTAACTCTAATAGAAGATGGATTTATAGAAAAAGCATTGGATTTTGAATTAAAAAATAATGGTAAGCGTAGAAAAGAAATAGATAATTTAAGAGATTATTCAGACTCAATTTATTATCTAATTCAAGAATCACCCAAAGAGCAAAAAGAGTCAATTTCATATATACGAGATAAATTAAAAAAATTATTGAATTGTTCAGCTGAGTTTGAATCAGTCTTTTCTAATATCGAAATAGCGATAGATTATTTTAAAAAATCGGAAATAAACATTTTTGGAGAGGCTGAAATTGGAAAGACGCACATTGCTTGTTATTTATGTGAAGGAAAAGTAAAAAATAATTCACCAGCCATCTTGCTTCTTGGAAGAGATTTTACAAAAGATAAAAATATCGAAAAGAAAATTCTTGAAATACTGGATATACCGATACAATATTCTTGGTTTGATTTTTTATCTGCCCTTGAATCTATGGCAGAAGCTTATAGGACAAGGATCCCTATTGTTATTGATGCACTAAACGAGTCAGAAACAACAGATATATGGAAAAATCAACTCCCAGGATTTACCGAATCTCTAAAAAAATATCCAAGGATTATTTTGATTAATACTTGCCGGACACTCTACACCGATTATATCTGGGAAACAAAAAAACCACAAAATTATATTTATATTTATGGATTCAATGAAACTAATTTAGAAGAAGCTGTTAATAGGCATTTTAGTTATTACAAAATAACAGCAGATTTGACTTTAGTATCCTTAAGCCAATTTAAACATCCTATTTATCTTAAACTATTTTGTGAAATTAATAATCCTGAACGAAAAGAAGAAAAGCAAGTTTATATAGGAGAACAAACTTTATATAAAGTTATTGAAGAATATCTAGCGAAATGTAATGAAAAAATATCCTGCAAATTATCAAAACCACCCAATCTTAATATTATTCAAGATACTCTGAAGAAACTTGCTAAAATTCTATGGATAAACAAATCAAGATACCTGGACTATTCGGATGCGATTCAGCTAATTGATGAAAAAAGTTTATCTGAACTTGTTTGGAATCATTCCTTTACAAAAGCTCTGTTAGATGAAGGATTGTTAATTTCAAGGACTATTTTTGATAAAAAAGAGAAGGTTGGTTTTGTTTATGATCTATTAGGTGGTTATTTAATTGCAAAATATTTATTAGAAGAGCAAAGCATAAACACTATTGAAAATTTAGTTAAATCAAAAGAATTCGAAGAGAATTTATTAAACGATGACCGTACCAAACTTCATCCTTTATTTGAAGATATACTAAGAAGCGTTTGTGTTCTACTGCCTGAAAAGTTTGGCAAGCATCTATATGAATTGACAAAAAATAACAGAGCTGTCAGTTTTTCGATTCATTCACTTTTTGAAATAGAGCCAAAATTGATTGATAAAAATTCAGTGGAATTATTAATTAAATTATTTGGCATTTCTAAGAATAGAAAAATGCTTTTGCGATTGTTTGAAAGTACAGCCCTGCACGTGAGTCATCCATTTAATGCTAATTTTTTAGACGAATTATTGCGAAATTTGCCCATGGCTGAAAGGGACTTTTCTTGGACAGAATTTATCCGGGAAAATTCTTCGGAATTTAAAGCAGAGATAAATAAGTTTGAAAAAATTTGCAGAACTAACAAATATTTTAGCAAAATTTTGAGGCAACGCCTTTACTTAACAGCACAATATTTCTCTTGGTTATTAAGTTCAACGAATAGACGCCTTAGAAGTTTGGCCACTAAAAGCATTTACTGGTTTGGAAGAAAATATCCAGAAAAATTATTTGAACTTACAGAAAAATCTTTAACTATAAATGATCCTTATATTCCTGAAAGAATGCTTGCTGCTTCTTACGGTGTAGCAATGGCCTTACATAATGATTTAAACAATCTTAATTTTAGAAAAAATATTTTACCTAAATTCGCAAAGAATCTATATAAGTTGATGTTTGAAGAAAAAGCACCATACTCTACCACTCATATTTTAATGAGAGATTACGCAAGACACACAATAGAAATTGCATTTTTACATAATGGTGAGCTTTTAAAAGAGGATCAGAAAAAAAGAATAAGACCACCATTTAAAGATGGAGGAATTAAAAAGTGGGGCAGCGAAAAAGATAGAAATGAAGATGAATATAGAGATTTTAATTATCCATTTGGTTTTGATTTCGATAATTATACTATAGGCCGTTTAATACCCAATAGGGAAAATTACGACTCTGAAAATCCTGAATATATAAAAGTTAAATCTAATATGTGGTGGAGAATATATAACTTAGGATATTCACTCGAGCAATTTGGAGAAATTGACAAAGTTATAGCCAGGTACAATTATCCATTTGGTCGATCAGATAATGGTGGTAAAATAGATAGATATGGAAAGAAGTATTGTTGGATAGCATTTTATGAAATAGCAGGATATCGAAAAGATAAAGGATTGCTTAAAGAAAAATGGACCGAACCAGAAGAACGTATTTCAGATACTGATATAGATCCAAGCTTTCCAGAAAAACCACAAGAAACAAAGATCATAGAAAAATATTATCTTGAAGGTGACTCAGAAGATTTAGCTGAATGGATAGAAAAAGGTCCCATTCCCGATATATCAGATTATCTAAATATAAATAAAATTGGCAACATAGCTGGTCCCTGGGTATTACTTAATGGATTTATCTCTCAAGAGAATTATGAAACAAAAAGGGGGATATTTATTTTTCTAAGGGGATTCTTAATAAAGGAAAAAGATATTGAAAAATTTAATAAATATAGAGAAAAAATAGCAGTTGAAGGTAGACGTTTGCCAGAATCTGAGGAGGATTATTATACTTTTGAGGGTGAAATACCTTGGTGTGAAACTTTTCCTTACACCAAATATCCTGAGGAAATTGAAATTCCAACAGGAAAAAAGATACATAAAAAAGCACCAATTGATAAAAGTGTAATGCCAATACTTTTAAAGATTGGAGATGAAGTAACTAAAATAGGGGGATATAGTGAAGAAGAACTTGTAAAAGGGTATTCTGAATTTGATGAAGAAGTAGTGAAAAAAATTGATGTTGAAATTCCTATTCGATCGTTTCATTATGTAGTAAATGAGGGGAAGAGTGTATATGTTATTTCCAAAGAGATATCCACAGAATTAGATTTACATATTGAGCCTCAGTACTTTAATATGTTAGATAATAAATGTAAAAAAGCAAGTATTGTACTGCAATTAGGTGATTCTTGGCATAATGGTAAAGATCTTATTTACTTGAGAAAAGATCTTTTAGAAAAATATTTAAAGGAGAAAAAAAAGAAACTTGTCTGGATTATTTGGGGTGAAAGAGATTTTAAGTCAAAACATAATGAAGGATTAAAGGAATTTTCTGAGAAACATAAACATTATAAAGTTTTTGGACCACATTTTTCTATTTTTAAATTATGAAGGTTTAGAGGGTCTTGCAATATAACAAAAGATATAGCAGGATATATTGGTATACATTATATTACAGTGAGCAGAGCGATTAAAAAAATTGAAGCAGGAAGATGAAAAGTGATATTGCAAGAACTGAACTTTCCATCTGAAAAATCAAGATATATACAAATTGGCAAAAGGCAGGTTTTAGTAAGCCGGTGATTAATTCAAACAGAAGAGAGAATTTTTTCAAGATAGGATTTAATTTCCACCTATCTCCAAAAAGGTGAATGTCAGGGGGACGGTTCTTCTGACAATAGAACATTAAAGGAATGAGTTTGTATACGTAAAATTTCAGTGTCTTCACATTTAACATAAAATTATATTAAGTAGAATAATATAAAACATAGGAGTTATTTTTTGCATCAAACTACAAAGAAAAATTATTTTAAAAATGGCAAAGTATATGTCTGGAAAGAAACTTTTGCAATAATTAAATCAAAGAAACCTTATCCTAATGCTTTTACAAATATAGTCGACAAGAACGAAACAACGGTGATTGTGGAGCAATCAAAATATGATGAAGAAAATGTAATAAAAATTGAAAAAGATTGGAAATTATTAACATTTAAAATGGTTTTACCATTTGGGTTAGTCGGATTCCTGGCAAAAGTTTCCAAAGTACTTGCAGATGAAAAAATACCAATATTTGCTATTTCTGCTTATTCTACTGATCACATTTTAGTTAAAGAAAAATACTTAGCAAAAGCTGAAGAGAAGCTTAAAGAGCTTGGATGTATTGTTGAAGAGAAATAATACTCGGATTCCTGCTTCTGCAAGTAAGCCCTGCTATTTAGGTTATTATGCTCATCGTACTTTTGCACCTATAAGCACTATATTCTGTTGGGGTTTTACCTGGGGTATTTGCCGGCGTAAGTTGAAGAATTAAATACAGTTTATCAGTAAGAAAGATACGATTCCGATAACTGTACGATGTAGAATTATTGGAAATGTATTAATGCCATGATTTAGGACAAACTAATTTTTTATTATCTTTAAGAAGGATTATATCTGGTAGTATGCTACTTTTTAAGTGTTTTTCTTTTATTTTCATATGAAAATCACATTTTTGTTTTAAAAGTTCTGCGCGCCTTCCAATTGGAATAATAACTCCTATTTGTTTATGGGGAAACAATGTTTTTACTGCCTCTATAGAAGGAATTAAATCATTATCTCCTGAGATGATATACGCTTTGTCGAACTTATCTTGAATGGCTAATTCGAATAAATAAATTGCGATGTTAACATCAGTTCTTTTTTCTTCGAATGTTGTATATGTTTTTTTACATAATCGGCATCTTCTATCTTTTTTTCGAAATTCTCCATATACAATTTTAATTCCCTTGGATTAAAATAGGGTCAGGTCTTGAAATATAACAAAGGATATACTATATTGACAACATTACCTGACCATGTTGGTTTCCTGTAAACGGCAAGTAAAAATTCACCTAGGGCGGAAAATATAAATATTTCATCTTGAAAGGACATATGTTATAATAAATTTGAACTTTTAACCATAACATTCTGCATCTATAATTTCAATCATCCGCTTACATATTTTATTCAGGGAGGTAAGAAATGATTGCTTATAAAACAGAAAAGATAAATAACGCTATTTGTTTTTTTGCACAGGAGGTTTATAAGCTGAGAAAACAATATCTACCCCAAACATTGTTATATAAATTTTTATCATATTTAGATTTTTTTAGCATTGAAAAATTAGGTAAACCTGCTTTGGAATTGAAATACAGAGCTTATAAAAATGGCCCTGTTCCAGTTGGCATTTATAATAATAGAGAAGAATATCAAACAGATTGCTTTAAATTTAAAAAAAGAGGGACAAGTAAATTTATAATAATTTCAACAAAAGAAGCAAATTTAGATTATTTTTCAGAATTTGAAATCGAAACAATGAATTATTTACTTGATAAATATATAAAGAATAATTTGGACATGAAAAAGATAATTGATAATATTTGTGAAGATAGTCATAATGAAATTAAAGCATGGAAAGTTGCATACGATAGGAAAAAGAATAGTCGGATTTATTATAGCGATACATTCGAAGGCCTTGATAAAAAAGAAAACAATAAATTATCTATTCAAGAAGAAAGGTTTTTGGTTTATCGCAATTTGAAAAATAATATTTCATGAAACTAGGTTCGGTTTTCATTTGGAAAAAATTTCCTTTTAGGAAAGAAGGTAAAGAAAAAGATAGATATTTTGTTTATTTTGGAGAGAGTCGTTACCCAGACAATCCAGTTAAGGTATTTTTAATCACAACAACATCAAGAAGTTATTATTATGAAGAAGGGGGAGCCAGAAAAAACCATAACTATTATGGGTTTAGAGCTGGCTCTTTTGGTTTTATTGAGGATAGTATCCTTGATCTTGATTCTTACTACGATATAGATAAAAAAGTGTTTGAAGACTATAAAGAGGATTTGGAAAAAAAGGGGAAATTACACGAGACTATTTTAAAAAATATATATAATTTAATTTTGAAATCGAAAAATATATCTATGAAAGTAAAACAAGATATTCATCATAATTATAATCTCGAAGGCATCACTGGATTAAAAAAACCCAAGAGAAAATGAAAAGTTCTTTCTGTTGCGAATAAAATATTTTTATAGAAGTAAT
>CAZWFH010000020.1:0-16033 GCA_964632105.1 uncultured Atribacterota bacterium | reverse complement strand
CTTTTTCGTAAGTTTCCTTATCTTTAAAAATTATATCAAAGGTCAACTCAAAGGGGCCGGCATTTTTGCTTCTGATTACTTTCACTAAATCTATAATAGAAACTTCTTTAGTCATTTATATATTCTCCTTTTTAAATTCCTTATTATTTCAAACTTCTACTATTTCTATGGAAAAAAGTTCATCGGGGTCATCGACTTCTACTAAATGATGAATATTAAATCTATACACCGCTCCGGTAGGTATATCTGAAGGAGCATAGGGGAAAGCTAAATTCCCGGCAGTAGCAATACGGCCTTTATAAGAATAATGCATTAAAGTAGAACGAGCAAAAGCACAAATAGTATTGGCCAGCCCCTGATCTTTAGCTACAACTTCCAAAATAAGACAAAGTTCATGAGAGGTAATCTCTTTTTGAGGCTCTAATTCTCCCATTACCCCATTCTTCCCGTAGATATGAAAGATTAATCGGTAATCTTCCGGAGGAATATCACTAAAGTAAGTAAGTACAGTGTCACGGACATGTTTTTCACATTCATCGACCTGCTTAATCATAATAGGATCTCTTACGCCAGCGATACATATAGTTCGATAAGCTACCTTGTTTGCCCCTTCTAATTTTATATTAATGGTTTCGCTCTTCTTTAGTTTGGAGCCCGATACCTTTACTGCTCTTTCGCTATATTGTTCAAACTTACATCCGGTAACATCAACTACTCCTTCTGGGCCAATAATATGAAGTGGGCTTGACTTTTCGTATAGAGTGTGGGCAGCTACTGTGCTGGGGATACATTTTCGCAGGGTATTAGTCGGTTCTACTATAAAACAATCCTCTCTTAAATATGCCATCATACAATCAGAGGTTGTTCCGGGAGTGGAGGCCATGGCTCCACATTCTAAAATCTTTCCCATGTGTAGAGCCAATCCGGGATCATATCCTTCTTTAATGGGGAGAGCGGCAAACATAGCCGGGTCATTGGAACGACCAGCGATAATAACCTCTGCCCCCATCTCTAAGGCTTTTATATGAGAGTGAACACCCATTACCGCCACAATTCGAGTAGCTTCTTCTATATCCTTAAAAGTTAATTCAGGGACAGGGCCTAAAGGTTTTATCTTCCCTTGAGCCAACTTTTTTTGAAGATAATCTTTTTCAACTTCAGCATGAATTAAGGCCATTTTAAAGTGTAAATTTTTCTCTTTGGCAATTTCTTTTACTATTTCTGAGGTCCAATTAAGATGGACTTCGGCACCGGAACCTCCAGCAGAACCGATAATAACCGGAATTTTACGTTCACATCCGGCTGTTAGCATTAAAGTAAGGTCTTTTTTGGTTGCTTCTTTGCTTACAATACCAACACCTGCCCCTAATTTATGGGGACCGGCATCTGTGGAACCGGCATCAGCGGCTATAACATGTGGTTTCTTTTCTAAGCCTTTCTGAAAAGATTCTGCTGGGAAACCATATCCCAACATACCTACGGGTGATAGAACTCTTATCTCTTTCATAGTGTAATCTCCTCACTTTTACTAAATAATATTCTTTGAATGTCCTAATCTTTATTTTACTTTTTCCAATTCTTAATATAATTTTCGATTTAATTTTATATCTTCGCCAAAACTTCTCTTACGTTTCTCAAATGTTTCAGCATAGCTTCTCCGGCTTTTTTAGTATCATGTTCTTTAATGGCCTGCAATATTGCCTGGTGTTCGCGCCATCGCTCCTCCCGCCTTCCGGGAATTTGCTGGGTCTTTTCTCGGGTCCCTTTTAATAAATCCAAATGTAACCGTATTATATTGGTAAAAACAAAATTATGAGATGCTCTGGCAATAGCTAAATGAAATTCTGTATCCGATTCCGTTTTTTTCTCATCTTTCAGTTCTTCTTTCTGGTTCATTTTATTTAGAGCCACTTCAATTAATTTTATATCTTCGGGAGTGGCTCTTTGAGCAGCGATTTTAGCAATTTTTACCTCAAACATCTCTCTTGCTTCTAAAAGTTCTAAAATAGAAGATTTTTCTAAACTTAGGATAATATTCTCTGTACTGTTGTGGCCATTTTTTCTTATCAATCGAATATATCTTCCCCCACCCGGTTTACTTTTGATTAAACCCCTTGATTCTAAAACTCGAAAGGATTCCCTTAGGGAGCCTCTACTTATAGATAATTTTTCAGCCAGTTCTCTTTCCGGAGGAAGTTTGTCCCCGGGTTTTAGTTTATTATTTTTAATTAAATTCATAATCTGTTCTATTACGCTTTCATATAAACGAACAGGAGTAATTTCTCTAAATTTCATATCTACCTCTTTTTGTAAAGTGATTGGGTCACTGGGTGACCCAATTTACTATTTTAAATATACCACACAATGTTTATAAAATCCTTCTTTTTTTGAAAAAATTTTAAATTTTTTTTGAAGTAATTAGAAGTAGTATAATATAAGGATAAAAGTAAAGATAAGCAGTTGGTTCTTGAAGGGGGCGAATTTCCCCGCCCCCTTTTATTTAAATTTATTTTTCTGCACTTGTTTTTAAAATACAATACCAAAATCTATTTTTGATTTATTTTATGTATTTAAAAACTTAAAAGGAGAAATTATCTCTTCTTTAAATTTTGTCCCTGCTTCTCTTAATCTTTTGGTTTGTGCTGTTAACTCTTCGGTAAAAGCTGCGGGCATTTCAATATTTTCAAATATCTTACTCATCCTCTCCATCTTCTCCAGGTACTTTGTCACCCTTAGGGAGAACTGTTGAAGGTATTCGGCCTTGGTGTAATCTTTGCCCAGTTCGCGGATGAACAAGGTTTTTAAATCTTCGTATTTGGGTATTCGGCCTACCGGGGTTTCAATGGCTTTAAATTCGTGGTGGACTCTTCCTTCGGCCCAGAGAAGCCATACTCTTTTATCCATTTTCCCGTTTAAATATTTACCGGTTTCATCCTTTAAAAAATAATTAGTAGCATAAATTTTGGGAATTACCTTAAGATCTTTAGTAAATTTTAGATGATTTTCTATATAAGTTCCCAGCGGCACCGAAATAAAGTCAAGATTGGCCATCGGATTGTATTTCCTCACCCCTCGGGCACCAAGTGTTGCGGCAGTGGTTTCAGATTCGACTGTAGCCCCCAGAAAAACACCATGTGCCCAGGTAAGTGATTCCACTATAGGTATGGTAGTATCAGAATCTCTCCCTCCATAGAAAATAGCTTTTACCGGTACCCCACCTGGATCATTTGCCTTGGAATCAATATTTTTCAGTTCGTTCAACTTGAGGGTGTATCTTGCATTCTTATGAGAACAAGGAATTTCCTTGCCCTGCTTGTCTTTTTTCCCTTCGAACCACTCTCCTGAAAAATTAATCCCCCTGTTTGGAATATCTTTTTTCATCCCTTCCCAGTAAGGGACTCCATTATTAATCAATACATTAGAGAATATAACCTCTCCTGGTGAAGTTAAGGCTTGATAAATCACTGGATCGTTTTCTGAATTTACACTATGAATGATACCAAATATGCCTGACTCCATATTTACCGCTCTTATTACACCTTTAATTTTTTTAAGATAAGCAATATCATCCCCTACTACAGTCTGGCCAGGAATCATGGCAGTACTGGTCTTGCCACAGGCACTGGGATAAGCCCCGGTAAAATAGGTAATCCGACCATTTGGGCCATGAACACCCATTATAAACATATGCTCAGCCAACCATCCTTCATTCTGAGCTTTATTAATAGCCAACCTAAAAGCCAATTTCTTTAATCCCAAAGAGTTACCGGCATATTGATTATTAACCGAGTAAACTCTGTTTTCTTCGAGGTCAATATAAATCCTCCGTTTATCTATATCTACGCTAACCCCATTTTCTAATCTTCCGGCGGAATGAAGGAAGAAAAAGAAATCGGAAGAACCGTTAAGCTTTTTAAATTCTTCATATCCTTGCCGGTAAAGAAGGTCCTCACTATGAGCTACATAGGCCGAATCAGTGATCTGCAATGCTTTCAAGGAAAATATAGAATTGGTGGGACCGAGAGAAAAGAATCTTACCAACATCTCTTTTCCAGCCATACTCCCATTAAGATAAGAATATATTTCTTTGAGCCCTTTCTCCTTTTCTATCGAATTTACCTCTATCCCCCAGTCAACATCTTGAGACAACAAATACTTGGTATTAGCTTTATCTCTACCTTGATCATAATAACCATCAAAGTGAATAGTGTGGCCTTCCATCTTTAATTTCTTTTCTTCACCGATAGCAAGTGCTAATTCTCTTACGTAATTGATATCTTCTTTTGAATCAGTTATTACAACTACTTTTGCCGGCTTACAAAGCTGTATAGCTTCTTCTACTACTTTTATAACATGCTGATTATTTAGTTCTTCTAACTTCTGTAAATCAATTTTATCCATTTATTCTTCCTCGCTTTCCCTTAAAGATTACCTACAATTTTATTAAAAAATCATCAACTTCTGTATACTTTTATAATCTCTCCATATCCCGGAGAAACAGTTATTTTCCCATTATCAAATACGACATTCCCTCTAACAATAGTTTTTTCAGGTTTCCCATAGACTTCCCATCCATCGTATACCAGGGCACTATCTCTACATTTAGTGAACATCTTATCTTTGGAAATAATATCTTTTTTATCAGGATCAAAAATTACAAAATCTGCATCTGAACCAAGGGCAATTATCCCCTTTTTGGGATACAAACCAAACACTCTTGCCGGATTTTCACAAATAAGTTCAACCATTCTATCCAGCTCCATCTTTCCTTCCTTTACTGCTGTAAAAAGCAAGGGTAATCTGGTAGATAAACCCGGGAATCCTGCCGGTGGAACAAATATATCTTCACTCCCTCTTTCCTTTTCTTCTTTGGTATATGGTGCGTGGTCACTTCCGATAATATCGATACTTCCATCATTTACCATCTCCCACATCCCCTGCCGTTCTTCTTCGCTCCTTAAAGGAGGATTAACTTTGGCAAATACTCCAAATTTATTAAGAGCATCCTCATTAAGAAATAAGTAATGGGGGCAGGTTTCCGCAATAGCATATACACCTTTACATTTTGCTTCATTCACTAATTCTACTACTTCCGGAGTAGTAATATGGCATATTTCAACTTTCGCCCCGGTCTTTTCCGCAAAGAGCAATATTTTGGAAGTTGTTTCTATCTCTACTACCGGAGGACGAGATCTGCCGTGGTATATGGGAGAGGTTTTGCCTTCACTTCTTAAGCGTGCAATATTTTTATTTATCATATCGTTATTTTCTGCGTGAAAACCGATCATTACGCCCGTCTGGGCTACTTTTTCCATAAGCTCATATTGATCACCTGTATTTGGGGCGGTAAGTCCGATAAATTCTTCTTTTCTCCCGGGGGGAGCCTCGTGTAGAAAAGTTTTAAAGGCAACTATACCGGATTTTGCACAGGGGATAACATCATCCAGGCAATCTGTTCCTGCCGCCCCAAAAAAAGCAATATCGACCACGACCTCTTTTTCTGCGACATCCATTCTTCTTTCTACTATTTCGGGGGAATGAGGTGGAGGAACAGAGATGGGCATTTCAATTATAGTAGTAACCCCGCCCAAAGCTGCATCTTTTGAACCGCTTTCAAAAGTTTCTCTTTCATCATGGCCCGGAGCCCTGATATGGACATGAGGATCAACAGTTCCAGGTAAAACCATTTTTCCTTCTGCATTGATAACTTCATCGGCATCTAATTTTTCTTTGCTTATAGCAGTAATTATTCCATTTTTTATACCTATGTAACAATCTATCAATCTGCTATCTGTAAATATCTTATCTGACTTAATTACTAGATCGAATCTATTCATAATTTATCCTCCGCATCGTTACTTTTCAACTGTTAGTTTATATTATAACTTAATACTGCTTTATAAAAAAATTATTTTTGGATTACACCCTGCCAGTAACTAAAGCTAAAAGTGCCATTCTGACATAAAATCCGTTATGGGCTTGTCTAAAATAGGCAGCCCCTTCATAATCATCAACATCAGTAGATATTTCATCTACTCTCGGTAGAGGATGAAGAATAGTGATTCCTTTTTTAGCCTGATCAATCAGAGCTCTATTTATAATATATGAACCTTTAACTTTTTCGTATTCTGCCAGGTTTTCAAAACGTTCTTTCTGTATCCTGGTAACATAGACTATATCGCTAACCGATAATGCTTTCTTTAAATCATCAGTCTCTTCAATTTCTGCTCCCCGACTTCTTAGGTCAGAAGTTATTTCTTCAGGCATTCTTAGAGATTTTGGAGAAACAAAGATCATCTTATTACCATAGAGAGCCATAAAATAACCTAAAGAATGGACGGTTCTTCCATTTTTTAGGTCTCCCACAAAGGTCACCGTAAGCCCACCCAAGGTTCCTTTTTCTTTAAGAATTGTATATATATCTAAAAGAGCTTGAGTAGGATGCTGCCCAGCTCCATCACCAGCATTAATAAAAGGATGTTCTGCATTATCGGCGGCAATCTGAGCCGAGCCTTTCATCGGATGACGCATAATAATAACATCAACATAGCCATCAACTGTTCTGATAGTATCCGCCAAAGATTCTCCCTTAGCTGCAGAAGAACTGGCTGCGCTGGCTACCGTAATTACTCGGGCACCTAATCTGTTGGCCGCGGTTTCAAAAGAAAGGCGGGTTCTCGTGCTCGGTTCAAAAAATAAACTGGCTACTACTTGACCTTCCATATTTCTAATAATTTCTCCGCTCTTAACTCTTTTTTTAAAATTTTCTGCGGTATTCATAATTAAATTTAATTCTTGAAGTGAAAATTGAGCAGTATTTATTATATCTTTTCCTTTTAACATTAAGTTAACCCCCTAAATTATTTTATTAAATTATTCAAATCGTTTTTTAAACTTTATTAATTTAATTTTTTATACTTTTTTTCTTATTTTTGAGTATGATTATAATATTACTAATTATTATATATAAAGATACTATCTAATATCAAACTTTTTATGGGACAAAAATCGAAGTATTTTTAAAATAAAAAAATTACTCGCCATCGGTAATGGTTTTTAATTTCCTCAGGGCCAGGATTAACCACACTTCATCACCGATATCTAAACTCATGCTGGCAAATATCTCCTGAGGCAGCTTTACCTTCAAAGAATTTTTTCCGGTTATAACAGTGCAACAGACCGTAGAAGATGATTCATTAATTTCAGTTAATTTCCCTCTGACCCTGTTTACATCAGGTCCGGGAGGTCTGGTATCAGAAAGATAGATATCTTCCGGTAAAATCACCACCTTCTTTATTTTCTCTCTTTCGCTGGAAACAACCAGAGAAATATCGCCACATTTTACCTCTACTAACCCAAAACTCAATCTATTACAATAATCACAGGTTAAAATATTGGGTGCCCCGATAAAATCATTAACCGTCTCTGTAGGATGAAAAAATATTTCCTTAGGAGAGCCTATCTGCTCCACTCTGCCTTTATCAAGCACAGCAATCCTTTCTGCCATTTCTTCTGCCTCATAGAAATTATGAGTAACATAAATGGTGGTGATACCCATTTTTTTCTGTAGTACTTTAAATTCAGTCCTGAGATATTTAGAAGTACGATAATCCAAACTGTTCATCGGTTCATCAAGAAGTAAAATACGAGGAGAATTAGCTAAGGCCCTGGCTAAAGCCACTCTCTGTTTCTCACCCCCGCTCAATTCTTTGGGATAACGAGAGGACAAGTGTTTTATCTTCATTATTTGAAGGAGTTCATTAACACTCGCCTTTATTTTGTTTGGAAGTTTTTTTTGAACTCTCAAACCATAAGCAATATTGGCAGATACATCGAGATGAGGAAATAGATTCAATTCTTGAAATAAGTAACCTATTCTCCTCTTGTTAGCGGGCAACCTGTCTATTGGATTATTATCAAAAAATACAGACCCTTCATAGTCGATTAACCCGGCAATAACATTTAATAAGGTGCTTTTTCCGGCACCATTCGGTCCCAATAATACCAATAACTCTTTATCAAATATCTCTAAGTTAATATTTTTACAAACATATTTAGAAATGTTTTTAAGCTTAATAGATGACATATTACCTCCATCGATTAGTCAGCTTCTTTTCTAAGAAAGCAAAAAATTTCTCAAAAGAAAGACACATTATTCCCAAAACTATTAGACAGACTATAATAATGTCTATACGGATAAGGCTTTCGGCCTTCATCATCAATGCGCCAATCCCGGTAGGAATAGCTACCATCTCTGCTGCTATTATAACTCGCCAGGCCATCCCTGATTCTAATTTCAGTCCAGTAAAGATATTGGGCAAAGCGAGGGGAACGACCACCGTAATTAAAATCTTTAGATCGGAAGCACCTAATATTCTCGCCACAGAGATATAGTTTTTATTAACATTTTTGATACCAGTAGCCGTATTATAAAGTATGGGGAAGAAGGAACAGATAAATATTATAGTAATCGGTAAGATCTCGCCAATACCAAACCATAACATCAATAAAGGAAGCCAGCCCAGGGCAGGAATAGGATAAATTAAGCTGATTATAGGATTTAATGTCTTGTTGGCTATATTGTTCCATCCCATTATAATTCCGATAAATAGTCCGGCAATAGAACCAGCTGAAAAACCAATAAGGACTCGAATTAAACTGCTCAAGAAATTACGCCCCAATACTCCACTGACTGTCAGATACCAAAATTCCGTTATTACAGTAGAAAAAGGAGGAAAGAAAAATTGACCGGGCATCAAATCTAATCGAGCGATTGTTTCCCATATTCCTAGAAATATAACGATAGGGAATATTCCCCACCCTGGCTTAAGCAATTTAAATCTTTTCATTCTTTTATAAAACTCAAATCTAAAATACCTTCAACCTTGAAGCTATTTTTAATGTAACCTAATCGGGCGACATAATCTATAGCATCCTGAATCACTGCAAGATCAATATCGGTAGTATATTCCAGCCTATTCATAGACCTTAATAAAACATCAGGAGTAATCTCTATCTTGGTAGCTATATCAGCTATTTCCACTGGGAAAAGGCTTCCCCCGGCTTCCTTTAATTGCTGAGCCACGATTTCTGCCGCTTCTTGGGGATATTGATTAGCCCAATCATTTGCTCTTTTGGATACCTTCACCAACTTCTTTACTACATCAGGGTGATCTCTTATTAATTCTTCTTTAACCACAAGAACACTCCCCTGCATTTCGGGCCAGACATCCTGACTCATCAGCAACATCTGAAAACCAAATTCCTCGGCCATAGTAGCCCATTGTTCTGGTAGAAAGGCAGCATCTAATTGCCCTGTTTTAATGGCCATCACCTGTTTCGGCGGGTTCATCCGCTGAATTCTATGTAATATTTTTTCTTCATCAAGATTATATTTGTCTATCGTCCGATGAAGAAGAACATCTACTGCTCCGCCTTCCCTAACACAACCAACGCGAATATCCGATCTTTCTAAGTCTTTAACACTTTTTATCTTATCAGGATTAACTACTAAACCATAACCGTACTTATGAGTCCCTGCAACTATCTTTATCGGAACTTTAGCATTGGCATAGACATTTATAGCTGGGATTAAACACATATAGGCCACTTGAATATCCCCTCGAGCTAAAGCAGAAGCCAAAGCCATACCAGTTACATAGCTCTCGTAAGCAGTCAAGTTAAGCCCTTCTTCCTCAAACCAGCCTTTATCCTGGCTTATATAAGCACAAGCAGCATGGTCCATAAATTCTACTGCCATACCAATAGAATCCCTCTCTTTTGAAGCACATTCACCCACTATAGAAGCAAAAACTAATAATGTTATTAATAATAAAATAGATATCCTTTTCAAAATTTTTCTCCTCCTTTTTTACTTAATTTTAATAATTTAGTAATTTTCTTTCCGAATAGTAAGCAATTTTACTCCACGTCCATGAATCTGTTTAAAGACTACCCCTTCCGAAATAAGGCGAAGCACTAACTCAGGGTCAGTTACTCTTGTTCCGGAAACTAAATCTACTCCGTAATCAAACCACACCGGCGAAAGAGGCGTAGTTGCTCCTAAGACCATAACTATACTTTCCTTTGGACACCAAGATAAAAGTTCTCCCATAGTACCATTAATTAAAGCAGTACCAGTAATAGCAATAACATCAGCTTGAGGAATTACTCGCTTTGCTTCACTGGCCGGTATATCTCCACTTTGGGGCTTTCTCTCTACCACCCAAAGCTCTTTAGTTAACTCGCGCAATTTATTAACAAATGGAAAATGTCCCACTACTACTACTTTTTTATTTTTTCCTTTTTCATAAAGCACTTCTGCTGCATTAATATTCTGGCATTTATTCAAATCGACTTCCAAAGCAGAATTAATAGCCGCCATACCCACAGAAGCCTGTAATAGACAATTAGAATTTGCATAATTACAAAGTTCTAATACCGATTTTTGGGTTAAATTTCCCACTTCTTTTATAGGAGGAGGCATCGTCGGTTCATGGATGAAAGTAGTAGAAGCTAATCCACCATATTTAGTCCAAACTCCAGTCCAAAAAGGTCCTATTCGCACTTCTTTAACTAAAATATCCTGGGTGCTTTTTTCTATAGTGGAAATAATATCCTCGATAATCTTCATATTTATTTATCCTCCTTTATTTTTTTTATTTTGGGATTATAGGATCTTTTCTGTCTTCGAAACCCGCAACTTGTATTCGTTCTTTTCTTGACTATATACTCGATACTATATACTATATACTGATTTATTCTGTCTTTAGTGGCTGCAAAAACAATACTGTTCATATCCCATAAGATAGGCAATTCCGCTAATAGTAACTCCATAAAATATAATTGGTTTTTCAATTAAAAGAGAAGTCAAAGTATCATTTACGGTAGTAGTGCCGGTTGCTATAACTATATCTGCCCAAGATAAGATTTCTTTTGTGAGAGAAATATCTTCTATTATTACTCCACATTTCTTTCGACCTATATTGTCTGGATTTAAATCAGCAACTCTTATTTCAAAATGAGCAGATAATGCTTCTACCATCGCTGGTTGTAATCCTATAAAAGCAATACGAGTTTGACCAAAACGCTCTTTAATATAATTTTTGAGATGATCGGCACATTCTCCCGGTTCTTTATCTCGACAATGAACTGTATTAGAAATAAGATTTAAATGCCGTAAAACAGCATTAACAGTTGCCACAAAGACTGCCCTTCGAAAATTATTAGTTAATGGCATTTCAAAAACTTCTCTTAATGTGCCACTATAATTTCCCGGCATATCGGTAAAAGCTTGACCTATACTTCCTTTAAAATCTGCTTGTATCATCACTTCTTTTCCTCTTAACAGAGGAAAGTCATCTCTTTCCGGATTCCCAATCACCTCTTGAGGAGTAAGGGTTCGAACATTAACCACATTTATCCGGGAAGACCAAATATCATCTCCTTTAATTAATTGACAAAATTTTTCTTTTATCTCCTGATAAAAATTCATTACTTCTTCCTTTTTTTTCTTGGATGAATCTTTTAAATAATTTATACTATCTGCCAAAATAACAATAAGGATAATGACATACCGAGCAGGTAGAACAAAATCCTCCTTCTCCCATCTTTACAAAATCTCTTTTAGTTAAAATATCCCCAATAAATATTCTAGGTAAGACAATATCTAAAATAGTATTTTTATAAAATAAAGAGGCACCTGGTATACCTATAAGGGTTGTGTTCCCTAAATAAGCAAGCATAAACATATTTCCCGGTTGAACGGGAACTCCATAAGTTACTACTTTTGCACCACTTTCCCGAATAGCCCCAGGCGTAAGGTCATCAGGATCTATAGACATTCCTCCACTTAAAGCAATCAGATCAGCTCCTTGTTCCTTAAATTGCAAAATTGTTTTTTTAATCTCTTCTGTATTATCCTGACAAAAGATCTGTCCTTGAATCTCTGCTCCAAAATAAGCAAACTTTTCTTTTAACAAAGGACCAAATCCATCCTTGATTAATCCTTTATATACTTCATTACCGGTAGTAATAATAGCTACTTTTAACTTTTTGTACTTTTTTACGGAAAAAACTGCCCCCTTCTTTTGGCATAATTCCTCTATCTGTTTTATTTTTTCTTCTTGAATGGTTAGAGGAACAATTCGCACTCCTGATAATCCTTGCCCTTTTTCCACTTTAAAATTATTAGGAAGACAGGGGATAGTAATATTTTCCATGAAATTTATCTCGTATAAGAGCTCACTTTTTACTTTGAATAATCCTCTTGTTAGAGATTTTAAAGTTATTTTTCCTTCAATGGCTTCGGTTAATTCTATATTTTCCCCTGTTACCGCTTTAGAGATTCTTAAAGAAGCTTCATCTTCATGAATCTCCCCTTCTTTTGGCAGCCAAATATATAGATATTCCTTTCCTATTTTCTTTAACTTCTCTATATCATCTTTCTGAACTATGTGACCTCTCCGAAAAGCCGGACCTTTAAATTTTCCGGGTATAATTTGAGTAATATCATGACATAAGATCATCCCTACAGCTTTTTCCACTGGTATCTTTTTCATAATATTTGAAATAACACCCCCACCTTAATCCTCCCCCCTCAAGGGGGAGGAAATTTACAAATCCGACAGGCGGGCCTGTCCTCGTGAAAACGGGGAACGCCTGTCCTACGAAATTATGGAATACAAATAAAAAATTATTCTTCCTGAAATATTTTCTTATATAAGTAATGTAAACTTTGGTCAGCTCTCTTGCGGAACATTTTAAATTTCATCATTAATTCTCCCGCTTCCTCAGTAATTTCTGACCCTCCTC
This sequence comes from uncultured Atribacterota bacterium, assembly GCA_964632105.1. GTDB lineage: Bacteria > Atribacterota > Phoenicimicrobiia > Phoenicimicrobiales > Phoenicimicrobiaceae > Sediminicultor. Next base: position 3,220 of record CAZWFH010000020.1, on the reverse strand, counting down.
CTTTTTTCCCCCCAACTTTTCTCCTTAAGAGATTAAAGCCTAATCTTTTTTCTAAATCTTTCATTAAGTTCCAGGCCTGGGAATAAGACATATTTATTTCTGCCGCTGCCTGTCTCAACGAACCGGTTTTTTCAATCCGATGAAGAATATCCAAAGGTCCATCGCCAAAAACTTTTTCTCCATCCTTTTCTATCCAAAGCTTATATCTTAATTTCAATATCATCACTTCCTATAATTTAACCTTAAAATTATCACAACTTAGTTTCTTTTCCTCTAATTACGGACAGACACAAGGTCTTCCCCTACATATTATTTTATTCATTACATATTACATGTTACTTTTTAGTATATTTTTTTCTTCTAACCTGGATAATCTCGGCTATAATGCTTACGGCGATTTCCTCAGGAGTCTGGGCTTTTATATCTATCCCGATTGGGGCATGAACTTTGTCCAGCTCTTCCTGGGATATCCCCTGTTCTTCTAAATGTTGAAAGACGGTAGCGTTCTTCTTACAACTTCCAATCATCCCTATATAGGCAGCATTTGACCTGACCACCGAAGCTAAAACTTCTTCGTCTTTTAAATGTCCCCTGGTTACTATAATTATGTAAGTAGAAGGAGCTATATTAAGATTTCTCAGGGCTTTTTCTGTATCTTCAGCTATTATTTCATCTGCTTCGGGAAATCTATCTTGATTGGCAAATTCTTTTCGGTCATCAACGACTATCACCTTAAACCCCACCATTTTTGCTAATTTGGAAACATAAACAGAAATATGACCTGCCCCGAAAATTAATATTTCTTCTTTGGGTTGAAGAACATCTATAAAAACTTTCATATCGCCACCACAGATTGCCCCTTCATCCAGAGCAGCCGCTTCTTTGGTTAAATGATAGGTTAAAAACCGCCCTTTCTCTCCCTTTACAGCCTGTTTTGCTTCCTCAATTACTCTGGCTTCTGTTACCCCTCCTCCTATGGTACCGGCTATCAAGCCATCCTTACCCACTACCATCTTTGCTCCCACCTCTCTTGGGGTTGAACCTTTAGTCTCAACTATAGTAACCAATGCGATTGTTTCACCTTTATCGATTCTCCATAAAGCCTCTTTAAATATCTCTGACATCTTCAGTTCTCCTTTCATAAAATTCCATTTTGCAAGCGTTATACTAATATAAATATAACGGAGTGTAAAAAAAATACCCTTCTATTAGGATTCATAAAATGTTAAGACTTTAGAATAAACACTCTTTTTAAAAGTATACAATATTACTTTAGCATTTTTCAAGATTAATTAAACTTTTGTTAAACTTTTTTTAAGATCTTGTCTCAAAATATAGATACTTAATGAACTTTCACAATAACCAATCCCCAATAAATAAGCTCAGGTATTGTGAACCTGACAATCTCTCCTCTTTTATGTTTATCACGAATAAAATCTATTTTTCTCGGTCTGATATCACCTTTATCTGCGGTAATCCAATAGACACTTTCCACATCTTCATCTATCAACCATTCTATTTCTATATGCTGTTGGATCTTAGGATCTGTATATTGAGGTTGGTCCCATTTAGTAGTATCTATTCCCATTAAATTTACCAAATTAAGTGTTTTAAACTTATTGTTTTCTCTGACTATCGTCCAGATAGAATCTTTTTCGCCATTGGGGCCAAAATTAATTTTTTTCCCTTTAACCTCCAACATAATCTCATCATTAATACCTCCTGTCAAAAAAGCTGATTTATCCCGTAAATTCTGGGAGAAGAGATATTTGCTGTAACGAGTTATCATGTCATAATAATTTTGCATAACTCTACTAAATTCTGAAGTTAATTGGCGAAACTCCGGATAATAACCATCAGTTAATATGGTAGCCCCTTCTCCTAAGACAAGATGAAAACCGCCATTGGCAAAAATACTTGCTGTAACCAGACGAGCTGCTCTTTCTCCGTCCTCCTGAGATATTTTCTTCTTTTTGTTCAAAGAAGAGATATAAGCAGCTAAAATAACCTGCTTATTATAATTTGCCAGTTTCTTTGCTTCTAAAATCAATTGACGTAAGTGATAGAAAGTATCATTGGGTGGCCATACCTCGATATAGACGACATCCTGAGGTTTAGAGGCTACTATCTCCACTGGCCAGTTATTAGCGGCATTAAAGATTAAAGCTGTCTCTTCTCCTAATTCTTTTCTCGTGTATTCAACAAACCTGCCAAATTCCGCCTCCATATCTTTTAGTTCACGCTTATTATTTATTAACGAATAATAAGTCTTTGGAAATCCATAATGATCCATATGAATTCCTTCAAAACCTAAATTTTCTATCGCCTGACGATATTGGTTTACTATATGCTCCCGCCAGGGGCAGTCAGCAGTAATATTCATAATCTGGATATATTCCGGTTGTTTATCATCAAGTATACTATTTCTTGTGATACCATCCCTGGTAGCTGCAATCCAATCTGAGTGTTCAGTCACGAAATCTTTCTCCGCTCCGTACATTGCACCATAGGCTATTGGTAACATTCCATTTTTCTTACACCCCTCTATCTGTTTTCTTATAATTTTTAAACTTAAAGGGCGATTAAAGATATCTTTATATTCTTCTTGTAGTAAAGGTAATAACTGATGGTGACGATACATCCAATCATAAAATTGAACAATATTCAAATGAAGGTTTTTCATAATCTCCAGTCGCTGATTAATATCTTTTTCCTTTTTATCTGGGTTAAATTCTGACAGAAAGCCATACCGAGGGGCCTGAAACCATTTTCCTACTACATCAAAACCAGTAGAATATGAATCCAATAATTGCTCATTTTTATAATATTTTATATCAAGGCCAAAACCCTCAAAATGCATTTTTTGGGGAATTTGCCAGGAAAGAATAATTGGAGAGGCTAAATCTTGTTTTAATTCAATCAAGTTAATTTCTGAATTGTAAAACTTGTAGTCTAAATCATTGATTTCAACTTGCAAATTATCATTAATAATATTGTTTAAAATCTCTCCCTTTAGAAAAATCTCAATCTTCACCCATTCCCCAGGATGATATTGAGCTTTATCTACGGTAACTTTTTGTATTAGCTGTAGCTTCATTCCTAATCCCCCTTTATTTATCTTTGTTATTATTAATTTTTGGTCTTTATCCTTCAAGGTTATCCTGTTTATATTCTCTCCGTTCTTCAAGTTCTTTGTCTAATACCAAATACATCGCATGTG